>CALLYQ010000487.1 GCA_937858875.1 uncultured Lautropia sp.
CAGCACGTTGCGCATCAGCGGCTGCTGCGCCAAGGGCCGGCCGAACGCGTGGCGCCGCGACGCATGGTGCAGCGCCTCGGCGACCGCACGGCGCATGATGCCGGCCGACACGATCGCGCAATCGAGCCGCGTCAGCGAGCCCATCTCGAGGATCGTCGCGATGCCGCGACCCGGCTCACCGACGAGGAAAGCGGCCGTGCCGTCGAACTCGACTTCCGACGAGGCATTCGATCGGTTGCCGAGCTTGTCCTTCAGGCGCTGGAACTGCAGCCGGTTGCGCGTGCCGTCGGGCAGCCAGCGCGGCACGAGGAAGCAGGACAAGGCATCGTCGGCCTGCGCAAGCACCAGGAAGGCATCGCACATCGGCGCCGACATGAACCACTTGTGGCCGGTGATCCGGTAGGGCCGGCCCCAGCGATCGCCGAAATCGGACAGCGGCGCTGGCTCGGCCCGCGTGGTGTTGCTGCGCACGTCGGAGCCGCCCTGCTTCTCGGTCATCCCCATGCCGACCAGCGCGCAGCGGCGGTCGGCCAGCGGCGCCGGCCGCGGGTCGTAGTCGCGCGACAGCAGCTTCGGCAGCCAGTCGTCGACCAGCGCCGGCTGCTTCGACAACAGCGGGATCGCGGCCCAGGTCATCGTCGTCGGGCACTGGCTGCCGTTCTCGAGCTGGGAAAACAGCAGGTACTTGGCGGCGCGCAGCACATGGCTGCCATCGGTGCTGGCCCAGGGTTCGCAGTGCATGCCTTCGCCGATCAACAGCGACATCAGCGCATGCCAGGCCGGGTGGAACTCGACCTCGTCGATCCGGCGGCCGAAGCGGTCGAATGTCCTGAGCGCCGGCGAAAATGTGTTCGCCAGCCGCGCCAGGTCGATCGTGTCGGCCGTGCCGAGGCGCCAGCCGAGCGTCATCAACTCGGCGAGGCCGTCGGCGGCAAGCACGCATTGCGTTTTTGCGCCCGGCGCGGTTCCGAACGTCTCGACCATGGCGAGATCCGAATCGAACAGGTCGAGATCGGCCAGCGGGCCGGCCTGGTTGAAGACTTCGTGCGTGGCCATGGCTGCCCCTGTGACATCATCGTGAGCCGGAAGCACCAGGAAACCTTCGATCGACGGCTCGCTGACGCTTCACGACAAGAGGAGACACCCATGATGATGCAACCGAAACGGGCGCGCTGCTGGATGGCGTGCCTCTCCGTCGCGGTCACCGCGGCTACCGCGCTGGCCGGTCCGGCCGCCGCGCAGGACTTCCCCAGCCGGCCGATCACGATGATCGTACCCTTCCCGCCCGGTGGCGTCGCCGATACGGTCGGCCGGCCGGTGGCCGAAGCGCTCGGCCGCACGCTGGGCCAACCGGTCGTCGTCGAGAACAAGGCCGGCGCCGGGGGCGGGATCGGCATGGCACATGCGGCAAAGGCCACGCCCGACGGCTACACGGTGCTGCTCGCGCTGTCGTCGATCACGATCCTGCCCGAGGCCGACAAGGTGCTGAAGCGCACGCCGCAGTACCAGCTCGACCAGCTCGTGCCGGTGGCGCGCTTCACCGCCGATCCGACCGTGCTGGCCGTGCGCAGCGACAGCCCGTGGCACAGCTACGCCGACCTGATGGCGCACGCCAGGGCGAAACCGGGCGCGGTCAGCTTCGGGTCGTCGGGCAACTACGGCACGATGCACGTGCCGATGGAGATGTTGAAGCAGGCCACCCGCAGCTTCATGCTGCACGTGCCCTATACCGGTGCCGGCCCCGCCATCGTCGGGCTGCTCGGCGGGCAGGTCGACGCGCTGGCCACCGGGCCGGCAACGGTCGTCCAGCACGTGAAGGCCGGCAAGCTTCGCGTGCTCGCGCACTGGGGCGAAGGCCGTCTCGCTGCGCTGCCCGACGTGCCGAGCCTGAGCGAGCTCGGCGTCGACGTGAAGTTCTCGCAATGGGCCGGATTGTTCGTGCCGGCCGGCACGCCGGAGCCGGTGATCGCCCGGCTGCGCGAGGCCTCGCGCGCAGCAGCCGCCGACGAGCGCGTGATCCGCACGATCGGCACCGCCGGCACGCCGATCCTTTACCAGGATGCCCCCGAGTTCGCCGCCTTCGTGCAGCAGGATGCGAAAGTCATGGCGGAAGTCGTCCAGCGGATCGGCCGGCAGTGACGCGACGCGCGGCGAAGGGGCGCGCTCAGACCATGTCTTCGCCGGTCTCTTTCGCAGCGCGATAGTCGCGGATCACCGACACGACCAGCATCACCAGGATCAGTGCCGCGATCGCGGGCCAGACGAGGATATAGGCAGACAGCATCAGTTCGTTCATCTTTCGATCTCCTTCGGTCAGGCGCGCGAGGCGGCCGGAGCATTGCCGCCGATCACAGCGGGCAGCTCATCGTCTCGTTCGCTTGCCGGGTCGTGGAAGTTCGTGACGCGCTCGGCCAGAAGCGCGAAGTCGAAGCGCTCGTTGCTGCGCAGAGTCAGCGCCACGCATACGCCCGCGCTCACGCCATAGGCGGTCAGCGAGCTGATCAGCACCGTGTAGTCGCGCAGCGTGCCCAGGTTCACCGGGATCAGCACGAGCATCGCGACCGCGCCGACGAGCAGGCCCGCGGTGCGGCCGAGGAAGCCGAAGGCCATCAGCCCGAGCACGACCCCGCCGCCGACCGCCGCGGCCACTTCGAAGAACACCGCGACGGCGCCCGTCATCGGCAGCAGCTCGAAGCGAGCGATCGTGAACGCGATCAGCGCGGCCAGCACGGCGACCGTGAACGCCCGGTTCGTGATCCGGTTCCAGTAGAAGCTCGCGATGACCGGAAAGACGATCGCGCCCCACAGTGCCCCGACGAACACCAGCATCACCAGGATGTCGAGCTTCAGGCTCGCGAAAATCACGCCGACCATGGTCGCGACGATCATCGTGACCCGGCCGAGCCACAGCATCTTTCGCGGATCCGGCCGGCCACGCGCGATGTTCTTCGCATAGAGGTCGGTCATCGTGATCGCCGACAGCGCGGCGAGGTCCGAGTCGGCGGTCGAGGACAGCGAACCGATCACGAGGATGAAGAAGAAACCGATCAGCACCGGCGGCAGGAAAGTCGACGCCATCTGCGGCAGGATGTTGTTCAAGTTGCCGTCGGCCGGCTGCAGGCCGACGAACAGTGCCAGCATTCCGATCATCCCGAGGCCGATCACGACCGCACCGTAACCGATCGTTGCGGTGATGAAGGTCGGCTTGATCAAGTCCTCGCGCACCGCGAACAGGCGCTGCGCGATCGTCTGGTTGCCGATCGCATAGGCGAGCACGGCGACCAGGAAGGGCGCGCCCTGTTCGAGGAAGGCCGTCTTCGAGAAGAAGCTGAATTGCTCGTCGCTCAGGCGCCACTGCTGTTCGAGCAGCGCCGGTGCGCCGCCGATCTGAAAGTAGATGACCGGAATGATGATGACCGCCGACAGGATCATCGCGACGAGCTGCGCGAAGTCGGTCATCACCGACGCGCGGAATCCCGACCACAGTGTGTACGACAGCACGCCGAGGCCGGCGATCAGTACGCCGTGGATGAAGTCCAGCGGCGTGAGCACGGCGACCAGCGTGCCGGCGGCGGTGAAGTTGACCATCAGGCTGATCGCGCTGCCGACGAGGTTCGACACCGCCATGATCATCTGGCTCGAGCGTCCGTGCCGCGCATGGATGACCTCGGCCAGCGTGTGCGCATTCGGCGCGAGCTGTCGGAAGCGCTTGCCGAACGGATAGATGAAAAGGATCATCAGCGCGCCCCAGAGCCCGTAATGGATCGGGCCCGAGATCCCGAACTTGTAGCCGGCGGTTGCGCTGGCGTAGAACGAGGCCGCCCAGATCCAGGTGGCGATCATGCTGGCGGCCGAAAAGCCGAAGCCGATCGCGCTATTCGAAGTCATGTAGCCATCGACGTTCTCGTTCTTGCGACCGATGGCCAGCGACATCAGGAAGGTGCCGCCGTAAAACGCCAGCAGCAACAGGACTGCCGTCGACAGGGAGAGTTGATAGATACCGGCATCGGTCATGCTTGGTGAGCTCCTTTGCGGTGTTCGAGCGATTGGCGTCTCGTCGCGCCGCAACGGGCTGCGTCTGGCGAAAGCGATGGCAAGCGCGGTTTCGCGCCGCAAAGGCACGCCATCGGCCGGTGCGGCCGCGTCGATCAGCGTGATCGAGACGTCGATGAGGCCCGCAAAAGCGGGCAGGCGACAATGTCGCCAGGGCATGATTGCCCGGTGGCCGAAGGGCCAGGCCGGCACCGCGGAGGCGCCGGCAAGCAGTCTCGGACCGCCTGCAGGACGGTGCTCGAGCACCACTCTAGACGGGCGAGTATACGCCTCTTTGTCAGATTGTGTTGCGCCGCAACATCAGCGAACCTCTTCCGCTCGTCTCAAGGCCGGTCCACGACACTTGAATTCCTGCGGCGTTGCCCCATCTGTGAGACCATCATCGAGTTGCTGTCGCAGCAACGCTGATCACCCGGGGCCGACCTGGTTTCGACGTGGGTAGCGAAGCGGCACAGGGCATGCCGAGGCGCCTTTTCCTCGTTAATCAATTGGCAAAACCACAAACGCCAACGACGAGCGTTTCGCTCTCGCGGCCTAAACCCCGCGAGCGCCGCAACAGTCAGCCGACGGGCTGGGCCTGACCGGGCAACCGGAAAGGCTGCGGTGTAACTTCAGTCGGATAGCGTCCGGGTCGGGTCACTTGATTCGGGCGCGAAACTCAAGGTGACTGGGTGTGTGCCGGCCTGTCGATCGGCTAAGTACACACCGAGATCCAAATAGATCGACTACGCATGTAGAACTGGTCGTAGAGGACTTGCGGACGCGGGTTCGATTCCCGCCGGCTCCACCAATCATGAAACCCCAACCGTTATCGGTTGGGGTTTTTTCTTGTGCGCCCAGCATGGGCGCACTCCTGCGGGTGCAAGTTGGGCTGCCCCCCATTTTTCCGGACGCTCCGGGTAGCTGTAGCTACACAGCGGCGTTGTCCCCGCACTCGCCCTTTCTGCTCATGTTGCAAGCGACGTCACGCGCGGCCATTGAAACGATACCTGCCGAGCCAAGTCGATTCCAGAGGACGCAGCTACTCCGGGCGATCGTTCAGTTCGTAGCTGGTGCTGCGCCCGCCGGCATCCGATTTGCGCAGCACGCCCCGCGCAAGCAGATCATTGATGTCGCGAAGCGCCGTGTCCGGCGAGCACTTGGCGATGGCTGCCCACTTGCTGCTGGTGAGCTTGCCTTCGAAGCCGTCGAGCAGTCGGTTGAGCAGCTTCACCTGTCGCTCATTCAACGGTGTTGCCGCCCAGTGCTGCCAGAAACGCGCCTTGGCCAGTACCGCATCCAGCGTGTGCTGCGCCTGGTCGACGGCACGATGGAGCGTGTCGAGGAACCAGGCGAGCCACTCGGTGACGTCCATCGAGCGCTTCTGGGTCCGCTCCAGGATGTCGTAGTAGGCCGTGCGCTCCCTCTGGATCTGCGCCGACAGGCTGTAGAAGCGTTGCGGGCTGCCGTCGGCACGTGCCAGCAGCAGATCGCCGATGGCCCGAGCGATACGTCCGTTGCCATCGTCGAACGGGTGCAAGGTGACGAACCACAGGTGGCCAAGCCCGGCCTCGAGCAGCGACGGTTCGTTCGATGTGCCATTCAGCCAGTCGAGGAAACGGCTGGTTTCGACTTCCAAACGGTCAGCGGGCGGCGCCTCGAAATGCACACGCTGGCGACCGATGGGACCGGACACCACCTGCATCGGGCCACTGGCATCGTCGCGCCAGCCTCCGACCTTGATCCTGGAAAGCCCTGAGTAGCCGGTGGGAAACAGCGCGGCATGCCAGCCGAACAGCCGCTCCTGCGACACCGGCGCGGCGCAGTGGGCGGTGGCATCGAACACCATCTCGACCACGCCTTCGACGTGCCGATCCACAGGGGCCAGAGCGCCGATGTCCACGCCCAGTCGGCGCGCGATGCTCGAACGCACCGATTCGACGTCGAGCTGCTCGCCCTCGATCTCGCTGGTCTTTACCACGTCCTCGGTGAGCGCCGCCAAGCTTGTCTGGTCGCGCAGCGCCATGCCCACATCGGCCAGGCGCCCGATCAAGAGCCCCTGGGCGCGACTGACCTCGGCCATCGGCCCGGCCAGCACTGCCAGGTCGAAGCGCCAAGTCGGCCAGTCGCTGGCCTGCCAGATGTATTCGTAATCGCCGCTTTTCATGCGGAGATTATGCGGCGTTTTCTCCGCAGCAACAGCCGCGCAATGACAATCTGCACTGCGCAAACCAGCCAGGCCGACCACAGCAGATGTGACAGGAAGTGCGCGCCCTGAGCCATGCGTACGAGCCCCATCGCGCTGCCGAGCAGCAGTGCGTAGCCGACGAAGGCTCGCGCGCCGAGCCAGCGCGAGCGCGTGCCGGGCACGCCGCCGGCCAGCGCGAATGCGAACAGTGCGTAGCCGCCCGCCGGGTGGCCGGCCGGGAAGCAGGCCAGCGCCCGCTGGCCATCGGGGGCCGGATCGAACAGGCCGCGTTGAGGCAGGTCTCCCCCGAAGCCGGCGACATCCCACGGGCACGGACGGTTGCTCAGTTGCTTGGTGACCGACACCGCAAGCGGTGCGGCCAGCATCGCGACCAGGATGAAGGCCCAGCGCCGCGACAAACCCGCGGCTCGGCGCGCTGCCGCAGGCGCGCTGGCATCAGAGCCTCGTGCAAGCAGACCGAATCGCAGTGCGCTGACCGCGGCGATCGCCGGCACTAGGAACAGGACCGACTTCAGCCGTCGATGCAGCCACTGCTCGATGGCCACGTCGTGCTGCCAGACGAAAGCGGCGCTGCGCGGATCGAAAAAGAGATCCTGTACCGCCGTGTCGATCGGCAAGGTTTCGAACACCACGACGAGTGCGACTGCAACCAACAGCAGTACCGCGCCTTTTCGCCTCATCGCTGCGTGTTGCCGGCGGCGGCGACGGCAAGCGGCGACTGCCGGTATCGCCGATCCCGCAGCATCCGGTCGGCCAGCTGGTAGTCGGCGATCGTGCGTTCGGCCTTCGACGGGTCGACCAACACGGCGTGGGCGCTGCCATCGGCGTCGATCCGGAACTGCGAGACCTTGCGCTTCGGCGCGAGTACGACCAGATCGCGCGAGCCGTTTTCGCCCGGCGTCAGCAGCCCGACCTCCTGGTAGTTGCCGAGCCAGGCACGCTGCTGTGCATCCGGCGACAGCAGGTCCTGGCCGAAGAAGCGTCCGCCGTCGTCGATGCCGAGCCGCGCGAGGATCGTCGGCGGCAGGTCGATCTGGCTCGCCAGCCCGTCGGTCCGGGACGGCGCGACGAACTTCGGTGCATAGAAGATCGCCGGGATCCGGTAACGATCGGGCGGAATGCGCGTCTTGCCGGCGACCGACGCACAATGATCGGCAACGATCAAGAACAGCGTGTCGTCGAACCACGGATGGCTGCGTGCCTGTTCGATGAAGCGTCCGATCGCCCAGTCGGTGTACTTGACCGCGCCACCGCGGCCGGTCTTCGAGGGGATGTCGATCCGGTTGTCCGGATACGTATACGGGCGATGGTTCGACGTGGTCATCAGGTGAAAGAACTGGCGACGGCCGTCGCCAGCCGCGCGGTCGATCTGTTCGAGCGCGAAATCGAACAGGTACTCGTCGGAGACGCCCCAGATCGTCGAGAAGCCGACCCGTTCCGCAGGGATCGCGGTGCGGTCGAGCACGCGGTATCCGTTCGACGTGAAATACGCGTTCATGTTGTCGAAGTAGCCGTAGCCGCCGTACAGGAAGCTGGTGTCGAAACCGTTCTCGCGCAACACCGACCCGAGGGTGAACACGCCCTCGCCTTCGGGCCGGCGCACCACTGACTGTCCCGGCAGCGGCGGCAGCCCGGTCGACATCGCCTCGAGCCCGCGAACCGTGCGCGTCCCGGTCGCATGGAGATCGGTGAACAGCATCCCGTGGCTCGCGAGCGCGTCGAGTTCCGGAGTGAGGCCGCGCGGATCGCCGAACACGCCGAGGAAACTGGCGCTGAGACTTTCGACCTCGATCAGCACGAGATGGCGCGGAGTGCCACCAGCGATCCAATTCGCCGCAGGCCGCGTCGGCGCATGATTCCGGGGCCAGGCACCGGCCAGCGTCTCCCGCGACCTGCGCTTCGGCATCGTGCCGCTGTACTTCTCCCGGCCGATGCGGCGGGTCGACTACGTGCGCGCCAAGTACGGCCGCGAGTCGGTCGGCCAGATCATCACCTTCGGGACGCTCAAGTCCCGCGCCTGCATCAAGGACGTCGGCCGCGTGCTGGGCTTCACGCCGGCCGAAACCGACGCCATCGCGAAGCTCATCCCGAACCAGCCGAACTTCTCGCTCACGGTCGCCGAGGCCATCGAGAAGGTCCCGGAAGTCCGCAAGCTCTACGAGCAGGACGAGCGCCACGCGCAGCTCTTAGACTTCGCCA
>CALLYQ010000488.1 GCA_937858875.1 uncultured Lautropia sp.
AGGCCCGCCTGCGCCAGCTGAGCGGCGAGGCCCGCTCGCTCGAATCCGCAGTCGGCGCCGACGTGCTGCGCTGGCGAAGCGCCGACGAGAGCGCGCGACTGCAGGACGAGGCCGCGAAGCGCGTCGCGACCGGCAGCGCGCTCGGCGAAAGCGCGGTCGCCGACGTTCTGCTTGCCCGGCGCAATGCGCTCGAGGCAGCGCTGGCGGCCGTCGGCGCGCAGGTCGATGCACTCGAGAACCGCGCGCGGCTGTTGCTCGGCGCGCGCCAGCTATGGAACTTCGATGTGGCCGACAAGTGAAGGGGCCGCGACGCGCTACAATGCCGGCTTCGCGCCCGTAGCTCAGCGGATAGAGTACTGGCCTCCGAAGCCAGGGGTCGCTGGTTCGATCCCAGCCGGGCGCGCCATCTTGATACGTCTCCGGGCACCGGCAAGGCTGCCGATTTCCGCAACTTCGGCCGAAATGTGGTCGATGTTGCTTTGAGTCACACTCACGCGATTGCGAAGCGCCTGAGTCAGTTCCAGTCTTCCGTTCTCTACCGATTCATACCAATAGTCCATGCGGAACCGCTGCGCAGGGCCTGCGAGCGGGCAGAAGCCCGCCACCCCGAGGCTGGGGTGTTCGTCGGGTTGGCCAGCGCGCTGGAGTCGTCCCTGGACAAGGTGATCCGATAGAGCAGTCGTATCAGGCGCGCAGGAGTTGCGCGAACTCCGGCACTTTGCAGGGGGGCAGACCAACCTTGGGAGCTTTTCGTGCACAGGGCGCAGCGCTGTCCGCGGGCCGATCATCGACTTGCTTTGATTATCGGCAATTACCGAAGATACAAACGGTGTTCAATACCTTGTGACAGCACGTTTGTCATGCCTCGGGTTCCGCGTTCCGGCTCGTCGCCCAAGCATCATCGCTGCAGCCCATCGTGAACTCCGTTCTGCAACTGCTCAATGGCGGCGCCGGAAACCTGGCTGCCTATCTGGCCGCGCACGTCCTGTTGTGCCTCGTGCCCGCCTTCTTCATCGCGGGGGCAATGGCTTCGCTGATCCCCAAGGCAAGCATTACGCGCTGGCTGGGGAGGACCGCGCCACTGCATGTCTCGTATCCGGCCGCGGCGGCGGCCGGGTCGCTGCTGGCCGTCTGCTCGTGCACGATCGTGCCTTTGTTTGCCGGAATCTACCGCAAGGGTTCGGGCCTGGGACCCGCCATCACATTCCTGTTCTTTGCGCCAGCCGGGAACATCATGGCGCTGGCCTACACGGGGAGCCTGCTGGGTGCCGAATTCGCGTTTGCGCGATTCATCCTTTGCCTGCTGTTCGGCATCGGGATCGGGATGCTGATGTCGCTGCTGTTCTGGAGCGACGATGCCCGGCACGACGCGCAGACGGACACGCTGTTCGCCGACGAGGCGCGCATCGCACCGGCAGCCGTCGGCGTGCTGTTGTCGCTCGTTGCCGTGCTCATCGCGGGAACGTTGAAGCTGTGGCCGCTGACGGTCACCATTGGCGCGATCGACCTGCCGCTGTCATGGGCGCAGTCCTGGCAGGACACGCTGTTCCGCTGGGTGCCGTTCGACGAGACGAAGGGCGAGGAGGGGGTCAGCCTGCAAGGTTCGCTTCTGATCGCATTCCTCGTCGCCATCGGCGTTACCGCATACAAGGGTATGGAGAACATCGTCGAGGGCTCGAACCGCTGGACCTGGACCGCGCTTACCCTTGCCGCGCTGACACTGCTCGTCGCGGCGATGCGCTTCACGCCCTATCCGGGGGGCCTGGAGATCGGGTTCACCGGACGGGTGTTCGCGGTCGGATTCGCTCTCTGGGCAGTGTGGCACTATGCGCGGCGTTTGGCCGCCGAGGATTGCCGAAGCTGGCTGTGGGAGGCGTGGCGCTTCGTCAAGCAGATCTTTCCGCTGCTGGTCATCGGCGTCTTCGTCGTCGGCATCGCGCGCGAGTTGATCCAGCCACAGTGGGTCCAGGCACTGGCGGGCCGTAACGACTTGCTGGCCAACGGTGTTGCAGTGTTCTTCGGCGTGTTCATGTATTTCCCGACGCTGGTCGAGGTGCCGGTAGCCCGGATGTTCCTCGATCTCGGCATGCACCCCGGTCCGCTGCTCGCCTACCTGATGTCCGATCCGGAGCTGAGCCTGCAGAGCATCCTGATGGTGGCAGCCGTCATCGGTCGACGGAAGGCTCTCGCATATGTGGGCCTGGTGGCGGTATTCAGCGTCGTTGCCGGCTACCTGTATGGCTTCTGGGTGGACAGGGCGGGCATCGGGAATCTCGGCCTCGGACTGCTTGTCTTCGTCGCAGTGCTCGCCTTCGCGATGCGATGGCTGAACCAACGCCGTCGCAACGGGATTCAAGCCGCTTGATCCTCGAAAAGGAGAACCTGTCATGCTGACCGTCAAGATCCTCGGCCCCGGTTGTGCCAACTGCAGGAAACTCGAGGCGGTTGCACGCGATGCGGCAGCAAGTGCGGGCGTCGAAGCCGAGTTCGTCAAGGTCAGCGACATGAAGGCGATCATGGCGTACGACCTCATGTCGACGCCGGGGCTGGTGATCAACGACACGCTGGTCAGTAGCGGCCGGATCCCGACGCAGGCCGAGATCCGGCAGTGGATGGCAGAATAGCGCGATCGACGTCCAATAGCGAGGGGCGGCGATGAAGCACACTCTCATCGGAAGTGCTCCTCCGTGACCGTGCCCATCTCCGGAATCCGCTCACCGCTGTAAACGGGCGCAAACCCACCTCCGGGGGTCCGGAAGTTCGTCGTCTGCCCCTGGTACAGCCGCGCCGCCGTCCACTGGACCGCTCCTGCATAGACGTAGGCGCGCAGGTCGAACTTCAGCACTTGCGCCGCGCCCTCGGGGCCTATGGCCCGTTCCCCGGGTCGAACGATTTCCTGCGCGACGTAGTTGCCGGAAAGGATGTCCTGCCAGGCCCGCTGCGTGAGCTTGTCGCCGCGATACGCGGCTCGGCTTCCAAAGCCGGCAGCGGGCTTGAAGAACAGTTGTCTTCGCCTGCTCCAGAGCCTTTCGGTCGCGTCTGCCCGCACGGTCTCGGTTTTGGGGATGTTTTCGAGGAGGATCTCGCTCGTCGCTTCAGGCACCCCGAGCTCGGCCAGCCGGTCGCGATCGGTGAGCAGGGCGAGGTTGCGCTTGTCCGCGTACAGCGCGTGAGCCTGCGGGTGAGGCGTGAGTACGACGGCGCGGGCCAGATAGGCCTCGCGCAGCGCGGATACGTCGTCGCCTTCGAGCGCGAAATCGGTGAGCCGGTTGTAGACGAGGTCGACGACGCTCTCGTCGTGCCAGAGGCGCCCTTCGCGCCACTGCAAAGCCCCGGGGCTGGTGACGGTGGCGTGGATGCCGCGACGTTCGAAGAGGCTACGGAACAACAGGAACTCGGGATACAGGTACTGCTGCTCGGGGTTCGCGTCGACGATCGCGATCGTGCCCAGCGGGGCCGTCTTCCCACTCGCCTGCCACTCGTTTCGGAACATCGCGACGATGCCGTTCTCGAAGGCTTCGGCATCCGCATTCGTCGGCACCAGCGGCTCGATGGGTGGACAACACGCGCGCTGGGCGCGCGCGAGCACCACGTTGAGCAGCGCCCCGCCCGCGTTCGTGTTGATCTCGATGAGCCCGATCCGGTCTCCAGCCAGGTGAAAGTCGAAGCCGAAGAATGCGCTGCGCGCACCGCCGGGGTCGTGGCGTGCGATCTCCGGAGAGCGCGCGAGCACCTCCTCGCGATACCCCGGCAGCCCGACGACGTACTCGACCGCACGCACCACGGCCGCCATGCGGCTCAGGTGGCTCTCGGACACGAACACCGGGCGAGCCGAGAAGAGGTGGGGACAGCGCTCCAGGATCAGCTCGTACAGCCGCGGGGCGCCGAACTCGCGCTGGAGGGCCGAGCGCAGGGCCGCCTCGTCCAGGCCGATTCAGAAGCAACCCTTGTTCAGGTGCTCGGCCCGCTCGGAGTCGATTCGGGATCCGATCGACTTCATCGCCTGGTCCTCAGTCTGCAGGAACGAGTCAGTACGTCACCGAATGATGTTCCATGCGGAATCCGGCGCGTTGCGTCCCGTCAAGGCCCTCGGCGCCTCGACGCATCCGATCGGACTCGATGTCCTCCGGGGCCGACGACTTGCTCAGCGAATCGGGGTGGATCCTGGCGCACTGTCTTGCCGCTCGGGCCTGCGCCGCTCCTGCTCCTGCGTCTCGGGAAACCAGTGACGCGTGCGGTTTGCGATGGCCACGAGCGACAGCATCACCGGCACTTCGACGAGAACGCCGACCACTGTCGCGAGGGCCGCGCCCGAGCCCAGGCCGAATAGCGAGATCGCGACCGCCACGGCCAGCTCGAAGAAGTTGGAGGTGCCGATCATGCAGGCGGGCGCCGCGATTTCGTGCGGGAGCTTCAGCCACCGTGCGCCGATCGCGCTGACGAAGAAGATGCCGTACGACTGGATGACGAGCGGCACGGCGATCAGGACGATCACGAGCGGCTGCGCGATGAGCGTGCCGGCCTGGAATCCGAACAGCAGCACCACGGTGGCGATCAGCCCGATCATCGACCAGGGCTTGAGCGCCGCCACGCCGCGTGCAAGTCGTTCCGGACCTTCGCGCAGCCAGGCGTGCCGGGTGAGCACGCCGGCGAGCAGCGGCAGCACTACGTACAGGACCACGCTGAGCAGCAGCGTCTCCCACGGCACGGTCACGTCGGTCACGCCGAGCAGGAAGGCCGCGATCGGGGCGAACGCGAACACCATCACGAGGTCGTTGACCGAAACCTGGACCAGCGTGTAGTTAGGGTCGCCCTTCGTCATCTGGCTCCAGACGAAGACCATCGCGGTGCAGGGCGCGACGCCGAGCAGGATCATCCCGGCGATGTACTCGGAAGCCGATGCCGGGTCGACCCAGGGCGCGAACAGGTGCTCGAAGAACAGCACCGCGAGCGCCGCCATCGTGAAAGGCTTGATCAGCCAGTTCACCGTGAGCGTGAGGAGCAGGCCGCGCGGTCGCTTGCCGACGTCCTTCACGGCAGCGAAGTCGATCTGCACCATCATCGGGTAGATCATCACCCAGATGAACACGGCGACGACCAGGTTGACGTGCGCCCATTCGAGCCGCGCCACGAACTCGAACAGCTCGGGCGAAACGAGGCCCAGACCCACCCCGGCCACGATTCCCAGTGCGACCCAGACGGTCAGGTAACGTTCGAAGAGTCCCATTGCTTCCTGCTTTCTGGTTGGTCCAGGCCTCGGGTGCCTGGGTCGGATCCGCTCAACGTTGCCAGTTTGCTCTCGGAGAGGCGTGATCTTGAAATCGCGCGAGTCCTGCCGCGGCCTAGTTCGCCGAGATTTCGGCAAGCGCGCGCTGGAGTTCGGCGTCTGCAAGCCCCGCGAACGGGAGCTGCAGCAACTGGAGCATCCGGTAGCCGATCGCCTGTCGGGTCAGCTCGAATGCCTTGCGTTTCGCGTCGACTTCGCCAGGCGCATTCGAGGGATCGGGGTAGCCCCAGTGGACCTTGACCGGGCTGCCCGGCCAGAAAGGACATGTTTCGGCGGC
Source organism: uncultured Lautropia sp. (assembly GCA_937858875.1). Classification (GTDB taxonomy): domain Bacteria; phylum Pseudomonadota; class Gammaproteobacteria; order Burkholderiales; family Burkholderiaceae_E; genus Zeimonas. Next base: position 5,565 of record CALLYQ010000488.1, read on the forward strand.
GGCGCTGTCGCAGACCGTGATCACCACGCGCATGCGCGGCGCGGAATCGTGGGCGAACTCGTCCCAGCTCTTGCTGCGATAGCTTCGGTGGCGATGCCCGCGGCCTGCAGTGACTCGAGTGCGAACGGATTGACGCGGCCGCTCGGCGAGCTGCCCGCGCTGAAGGCGTGCACGTCCTTGCCGAGCTTTTCGGCCCAGTGATTGAGCATGCCCTCGGCCAGCACGCTGCGGGCCGAGTTGTGGGTGCAGAGAATCAGGATGTTCGTGGTCATGGGGATGTGTTCATCGTCATGGCTCGTTGCAAAGGGCGTCTGCGGCTGGCAGGCATGCCGCGCCCTGGCAGCAGTTGCGGGTGAGGAAGGGACAGAAGCGTAAGCCTTGTTTGATTTCGGGGAGTCCCTCGGGGGTTCGGCGGACCGATTGCTTCAAAGGCCGAGAGCGCGCTGCCGCGCCAGAGAGGGGGGAAGCGTGTCCGCTGCCCGCCTCAGGGCTCGCCGCCTTCCAGACGGATCAGGCGTTGGTAGGTCTCATCAGACGTAGGGAACGGCGACCTCGACGATGCCGCGAGCGGCACGTTCGGCCGCGCTTTCCGTGGACTTCGCAGCGCGCGTCGGCCGGCCTGCAGGCCGTCGTCGATCAAGGCCTGGATCGTCCGCAGCGAGAAGTCGATCTCGCGGCCGGCCGGCTCGTCGTGCGCGCTCTCCCGGACGATCCGCGTGATGGTCGGTTCGTCCGGTGTGCCCATCATCTGTATGTATGGGGGGAGCTGCCGGATGCGGGCCGCGGTCGCCTCGTCGACGACCGAGAGGATCCCTTCGATGAGCTTTTTCGCATCGTGCAACATTGCCTGCTCGGCGCCCGCGCGCCGAATGCGTTCCGCATATACGATCTCGTCGCGTCGGATGAGCACCTCGATCATGTTGGTCGGCAGCGGCTTTCCGTGTGCGAAGAGGTCGACCACGATGACGCGCTTTCCTCTCGCGCCGCACCGTTCGCTGACCTGGTCCAGCGGCGAATTGCTGACGATGCCGCCGTCCCAGTAGGGCTTGTCGCCAATGGTCGCCCAAGGCAGGCCCGGCGGCAGGCCGCCGCTCGCGAGCAGATGGTCGACCGTGAAGTCGTCGATGTAGCTGTCGAAAACCTCGAGCCTTGCGGTTTCGACGTTCACCGCGCTGACCAGCAGGCGCACCGGGCTTGTCTTCAACGACTCGAAATCCACGTACTTCGCGAGCAGCTTTCGCGCGGGCGAGTAGTCGTAGAGCGATGTCCACAACGCGAACGACTCCTGCGGGTCGATGTTCGACGGAAACCACCGTGGCACGAAGAAGTGCGGCACGCCGAACAGCGTGACCAGCAGCGAGCCCCAGAGCTGCCGTAATCTCTCGTCGGCGATCGCGGGCGTCGCGATCGACAGCTCGTGCCAGAACGATTCGAGTGCCTCACCGGCGTGGCGTGGATGGGATGCAACGATGGCGCTGTTGAAGGCGCCGATCGACACGCCGGCAACGATGTCGGGCTGAATCGCCTGCTCCTCGAGCGCCTTGACGACTCCGCACTCGAAGGCGCCCATCGCGCCGCCGCCTTGCAAGACCAGCACCGTCTGGCTCGGAATATCGCTGAGCACGAATCCCGGCCGCTCGAGCTCGCGCTCGAAGCGCTCGACGTTCGTGCGATAGCGGATCAGCGCCTGGATCGCTGCGGTTTCGCGGGGTGGACGGCCCATCGTGAACAGCGCCCGCGGCACCGAATCCTCGAGGTAAAGCCGCGCCCATGAGCGCTCCGGGGCCGCCCCGAGCGAAAGCCGCCGGGGTGCCTGGTGCGGGCGGCCGACGAACTGGAAGCCGACATCGAAAACACGGCAGAAGAAGCCCGAAACATCGTCGTACAGGCGACGCTGCCCGAGCATGTTCTGTGCCGCGAGCCGGCCCTGCTTGACCGCATTGTCCCAGTGCTCGATCCGGTGGCGCAGGTTGAACACGGGGTCGAAGAAGTTCGCGACGTCGCCGGCCGCGTAGACGTCCGCGACACTCGCTTGCAGGTGGCGATCGACGACCACGCCATTGTCGATGGCGATGCCGCTGCCGGCCAGAAAGTCGACATCGGGACGCACCCCGGTGCCCACGACGACGAAGTCGCAGGCCAGGCGCCGCCCGTCCTGCAGGACGACCGCCTCGATGACTTGCTGGCCTTCGCAACGCACGGCCATGCTTCGCACCACGTCGATTCCATGGGTGTCGTACAGCGCTGCAAAGAACTCGCCGATCGCGGCGTCCTGTAGCGGACCGAACAGACCTGCCGGGCCGGCCACCAAGTGAATGTCGAGCCCGCGTTGCCGCAACGCCGACGACACTTCCATGCCGATGAAGCTCGCGCCGATCACCACACAGCGCTGGCCGCGTTGCGCGGCTTCGTGAATGGCGCGTGCGTCATCGACGGTGCGCAGGTAGTGGATGCCGGCAAGCTCGGCTCCCGGTGTCAGCTGCCGTCTGGGACTCGCACCGGTCGCGATGAGCAGCTTGCGGTAGGCCAGCGTGCCGGCTCTGTCGGTGCGTACCCGGTGTTCATCGGAGTCGACCGCGAGCGCCCGCACGCCACGCAGCAGCTCGATGTCGCGCAGGCGGTAGTCGTCGTCGGTGAGCACCGGAAGCGGGCCCGGCGGCGCGTCGGATTTCATCAGCTGCCCCGAAAGTGGCGGGCGGTGATAGGGCGTCCTGTCTTCTGCGCCGACGATGACGATCGACCCTTCGGCGCCTTCGAGCCGCAGCGTCTCTGCAGCGGTGGCGCTCGCGAGCCCGCCACCGATCAGCAGGTAGTCGATCGTCCTGCTCGCGGTGAAGTGGTCGTCGTTCACCTGCGTCTCTCTTTTGTTGGGTCACTTTACCTGCCCGGGCAACTGAAAGGCGGTGGCACGCCGCCTTGAGGCGACCGAAGCGCTGCAGGTCGAACGCTTCAGGAAAACGGATCGGCGCCTGCAACTTGGAGGGAAAGGTCCGTTCTGGCGCTTCGGAACCGCCCCAGCCCCGTTTCCACCAACGCGCCTTCGCCGCGCAGCAACCACAGCACCTCCAGCCCCAGACGCTGCGCCAGCGCCAGCCCCTCGCCCGGCCCGGCCACCAGCAGCGCCGTGGCCCAGGCGTCGGCATCCATGCATGTGCGTGCAAGCACGGTAACCGAAGCGACGCCGTTGTGCACTGGCGCCGCATGGCGGCCGTCCATGGTATGCGCCACGTGCGCATCGCCTACCTGAACAAAGCGGCGGTAGTCGCCCGAGGTGGCCACGGCCAGATCCTGCAGTTCGATCACGCCATGCGCCGCACGACGCCCGGTCTGGGGGCTCTCCAGCGCCACGGCCCAGGGCTGGCCGTCGACCTGGCTGCCGAGCGCACACAACTCGCCATCGAGCGCCGCGAGCGCGTGACGGATGCCGTGCTTCTGCAGCACGGCCACCATGCGATCCACGGCGTAGCCTTTGGCAATTCCGCACAGGTCCATCTGCAGGCGCGCGCGCTTGCAGGCCCGGCCTGTCGCCACATCCAGTTCCAGACCTTGGTGCGCGAGGCAGTGGGGGTAGTCGTGGGCGGCGCGGATCGCCTGTGCATCGGGCGCATCACGCACGGCACCAAAGCCCCAGGCGTCGACCAGCGCTCCGACGGCGGGATCGAAGGCGCCCGCGCTCAGGCGGCTGATCTCCAGCGCTCGCGTCAGCACGTGCAGTATCTCTGCCGGCAGATCCACCCAGGCGTCGACGGGTGCGCGGTTCAGGCGCATGAGGTCGCTGCCGGGCTTCCAGGGCGACATCTGCGCATCCACTTGCTCAACGGCGGCCTGCAGGGCGGCGTGCAGCAGTCTGGAATCCTGGTCGGGTACGGCATCGCATCGGACAGACCAGCGCGTGCCCATGGTTGGGCCGTGCAGGTGCATGCGCGCACTGCCGGCCTGGCTTGCGCCTTCTCCTTTTTGGGGAAGGTCAGAACACGTCTTCGGCATAGCGCCCTTTCGCCTTCAGTTGCTGCACGCTCGAATTCAGCGTGCCCAGAATGTCATCCAGCGTTTCGGCTACGCCGCGTGCCATGGGGCGGCTGCCGCACACGCGCACGCAGGCGCCGCGCTGCAGCAGCGCGCTCAAGTGCGTGGCGTCGCGGCGCAGGGCGTCCTGCACGTAGGCTCCGCCCGGCACACGCGAGAACGCGGTTTGCACACTGGCCAGGCGCTGCTCGTCCAGCCAGCGCCGGATCTCGGGCTCGAAAAAGAAATCAAGCGACGGGTTGCGTCCCCCGTAATACAGGTGCATCGGGGTGCGCCTGCGGTTGCGCCGGATGAAGCCCGCCAGCGGGGCCACGCCCGTGCCCGCGCCGATCAACACCACGGCTCGCCGTGGGCCGTGCAAGGCGAAACCCGGATTGGGCCGGATGAAAGCCTGGGCCGTGTCGCCCGGCTGCAAGCCGTAAAGATGGGTGGAGCACAAGCCGCCTGGCAATCGGCCCACGCAGATTTCCAGGAATCCATCCTCGGTGCCCGAGGCCAGCGAGTAATAGCGCGGCACGCTGGCGCCCGGCGGGACGATGCCTACCAGATCGCCCGCCGCAAAACGCGCCAGGCCGCGCCCGTGCAGGCGATCGCGCCAGCCCGCCCGTGGCCAGCGAAAGCGCAGGATGGCCGTGGGTCTGTCCGCGTGGCCCGGGTAGTCCTGGCGCGACATCAGCGTGAGGGTGGTGCTCGGCGGCACGCGCGGCACATGGTTCAGCACCAGGGGCTCGTCAAGTGCCTGAGCGACGGCTTCGCCCCACCGGACGAACTGCTGGCTCGACTGCTGGTGGATGCATTCGAGCGGCAACAGCGCGGGCCAGCCCCGGGCGCGCAAAGCCTGCTCCAACGCCTGGGCGAAGGCGCAAAAGGCCGGGTATTGCCGGTCGCCAAACCCAGTACTGCCACGGGCACCACGCGGCGTGTGTGGCTCGCAATGCGCTCCAGAGCCTGACCAGCGTGGGCGGGGGCCTGCCCCTCGCCGTAGGTGGCGGCAAGCACGAACACCTGCCGCGTTGCGGGAGCAGTCTGAAAATTCTCCAGGCCGCTGGTGTGCACGCGGTGGCCGCATTGAACCAGCGCGTCGTGCAGCGTTTGGGCAAAGCCCCAGGTGCTGCCGCCTTCGCTGGCGACGAAGACCAGCACGTCGGCCTGGGCCAAAGGGCTGTTGGCCGTGATGCGAACCGCCTCGCGGCGTGTCCGCCACCAGATGAGCAAACCCGACAGCCACAATGGCACGATCGAGGCTGCCACGAGGCCGAGCACCACGGCCCAGGGCCACGCGCTCTCGCCCGTGTGCAACACCACGGCCCAGTCGTACAGGTGTTGCGCCATCGTGGCGTCCTGCCAGGCCAGGGTCGCGCCGCTGTAGCGGTCGATCCAGCCCTGGCCCTGGCGCGTTGCCACTTTCCACACGTCCTCGGGGTCTGCGGCGTTCGGGAAATTCAGTTTGCGCAAGTCCTGCACGGCGAGGCCTTGCAACACCGGCAATTGCGCGACCGGCAGCCCGGTCGCGCTGCCGGCCACGGACACCACGTCCGGCTCGGATCCGGCGTCGAGCTGCACCAGCCCCAGCGTCGTCGCACTCATGAAGAGCGCCGTGAGCGACGACAGGCACAGCACTGCAAGCACCACCCGGCCCACGAGCACATGCAGGCGCTGCGCCAGCGGGCCGCGCACCCGCCCCGCCAGGTGCCGCCAGCCGCCCATGCGACGCAGCAGCAGCACCAGTCCGGAGAACGAAATCAGCGCCATGGCGAGTGCAATGCCTGCTGCGCCCCAGCGCCCGGCGTCGCCCAGCAGCAGGGAACGGTGCAGATTCTTCACCCAGCGCGGCAGTTGCGACGGGCGGTACGCGGCGAGCGCACGGCCGTCGCCCGGATCCACATAAGAAGCTTGCGGCTGGTCGCCGGCAAAGCCATAGGCGACGATGGCGCCCGACGGCAGGCGGCGGATTTCCTCCACGCCCGGAATGGCACGCTGCACCCGCTCGGCGAGCGTGGCCACGGGCAGATCGGCCGGGGCCGCGGGGGCTTGCCGGGCCTGCTGCACAGGGTCGATGGCCAGGAGGGCGCCGGTGATGCCCAGCACCAGCGCCAGGCTGCCAGCGACCAGGCCCAACCAGCGGTGGATGGCTTTCCAGCCCATGCGCGCGCTCCTTACCGCAGCTGGTAGGTCAGGTTCTGGATGTACCGCTTGCCCGGGTGGGGTTTGGCGGCATTCTGCGTAGACAGCGGCACGCGGATTTCGGAGGGGCTGTCACGCATGTCTTCTGCGGCGGCGTCGATGCGAATTTCGTAGCCCGCGTCGATCAGCGCGTCGGCGAGATCGGCCGTCACTTCGAGCGAGCGCCCGGCGCCCACGCTGGCGCCGGTCACGCCGTCGAGGCGCTTGGCGTCGCGGGCGGACAGGCGGTTCCAGTCGGCCAGGTGCTTGTAGTACTTCGCCTTGCCCCCGGCCACCCAAAGCGTGCGGGCGTAGGCGCCCTTGGCGTCGGTCAGGTAGACGGCCAGGTAGGCGCCGTCGCCGCCGTAGTTCTCGAGCTGGGTGATCAACGTGACCTGGCGGCTGTGGGCCAGGGAGGGCAGGGCCAGCGCGCTCGCAAAGGCAACGATGGTCAAAAGGGGCCTGGACATGGCTTTTCTCCTTTCAATTACTCGACCGGGCCGCGGTTACGCTCTCGAGCGCGGTCGCGATCCTTGCGCTCGAGCTTCAATACCTTCAAGGTTTGCGGATCGATCTTGGCCTTGAAGGCGCGGCCCTCGGCGTCCGTGCCACGGATTTCATAGCAGCCGTCATCGATTTCGAGCCGCTGCACTTGCCAGCCTTGGGCTACGGCCATTTGCCGCACGGCTTCGCGCGATTGCCACTGCTGCACCGGGGCCTCGCAGTCGTCATCGGCCAGAGTGGGCCCGGCGGTCAGACCAAGGGCCACGACCAACAGGCCGTGGCGCAGGAAGGGGTAGCGATTCACGACGGTGCTCCCGTCTGCCCCGCGGCTACCCAGCGCAGGCCCATTCCGATCGAGGCGAGAATTGCGGTCGATTTCATGAGGAACTCCTTTGCATCGAACTGCAGTCGAATGCGACTGTGGATGCAGTCTGCGCATGTGGAGCTGAATCATTGCTGAACGAGCCGTTCGCGCTGCCGGCATCGAGCAGTCTCGATGTCGTTCTCGGAACAAAGTGGCGGGCATCGCCGATACCGGAAGGGCGGGATGCTCGACGCCTTCCAGGCATGCCAGCTTCCCCTTTGCGTCAGACGACTCCAGGTGATCGAAAGTGAGTTGCGGGCTCCTTCCATCCGCCTCCGATTGCCTGGTAGAGCGCGACCGAGTCGGCTAGCCGCTGCGCCTGCATCGCGATGAGCTCGATCTTCGTCTGCTGTGCCTGCTGCTGGACGATGAGCAACTCGAGAAAGCTGGCTGCGCCGAGCGCATGCCGCTGTTGCATCGAGCGCAGCGACGCCTGGGCCGACGCATCGGCGGCAGCGTGTGCCGAGAGCGCCTGCGCGTCGTGTTCGATCGCACGCAGCACGTCGGAAACGTCGCGCAGCGCCTGCAGTACGATCTCCCGGTAGTTC
>CALLYQ010000489.1 GCA_937858875.1 uncultured Lautropia sp.
TGCGACAAGCGGCCGTGGTCGCCGCTGGCGTAGGTCTTGCGGCCGGTATAGGTATCGCCGCCGAAGTCGTTCCAGCCGCCGCGCCCGGCCGCCGACGCGCCGCGTCCCCCGCCCGCGAAGCCGCCATAAGCCATCGTGCGCGGCGTCAGCCATTTGAGCGAGCCGGGCGGCAGCTCGTCGAAAAAGCGCGAGCGCATGTTGTAGCGAGTCTGCCCGTGCAGCATCCGCGTCTGCGAAAACGACAGGTACAGCCGCTTGCGCGCGCGCGTGATCGCCACGTACATCAGCCGGCGCTCTTCCTCGAGGCCCTCGGGCTCGGTGGCGGCGTTCTCGTGCGGGAACAGCCCCTCCTCGAGGCCGGTGATGAACACGACGCCGAACTCCAGCCCCTTGGCCGAGTGCACGGTCATCAACTGGACGGCCTCGCTGCCCTCTCCGGCCTGGTTCTCGCCAGCTTCGAGCGACGCGTGTCCGAGGAAGGCCGCCAGCGGCGTGAGCCGCGCCACGGTCACGCCGGGTGCGAGCACCTCGAAGTCCTGGGCATTGCTGCCCGGCGAATCGGCGGCCGACGATTCAGCGGCCGACGAATCGGCGGCCGGGGCATCTGCCCCCGACACGCCGGCGCGTGCCGGCACGTCCTGGCCGATGCCCGCCTCGGCCAGGAAAGCCGCCGCGGCATTCACCAGTTCGCGCAGGTTCTCGATCCGCTCCTGGCCCTCGCGCTCGGTTTCGTAGTGCGCGGCGAGCCCGCTACGCTCGGCCACATGTTCGACCAGTTCGGGCAGCGACAGCCGGGCAGTCTCGTCGCGCAGGCGTTCGATCAGGCCGGCGAACGTCGCCAGCTTGCTGGCCGCCGCTCCCGACAGTGTGCCGAGCGCGGCGAACAGGCTCGACCCGGCGCCGCGGGCGGCGTCCTGCAGCGCCTCGATCGTGCGTGCTCCGATGCCACGTGCCGGGAAATTGACGACGCGCAGGAAGGCGCCGTCGTCGTCGGGATTCTCGAGCAGCCGCAGGTAGGCCAGCGCGTGCTTGATCTCGGCGCGCTCGAAGAATCGCAGGCCACCGTAGACGCGATACGGCACGCCGGCCGAGAACAGCGCGTGCTCGAGCACCCGCGATTGCGCGTTCGAGCGGTACAGCACGGCAATGTCGTCGAGCGTGCGGCCATCGGCGACCAGCCCGCGCAGTTCCTCGACCAGCCACTGCGACTCCTCGCCGTCGGTGATTGCCTCGTGCACGCGTACCGGCTCGCCGTCGCCGGCATCGGTCCAGAGGTTCTTGCCGAGCCGCTTCGCGTTGTTCGCGATCAGTGCGTTGGCGCAGCCGAGGATGTGACCGTGCGAGCGATAGTTCTGCTCGAGCTTGATCAACGTGCGCACCCGGTACTCGCGCTCGAAGGCCGCCATGTTGCCGACGTTCGCACCGCGAAACGCATAGATGCTCTGGTCGTCGTCGCCGACGGCGAAGACGGCGTTCGAGCCCGACTCGGGATCGCCGGCAAGCAGCCCGATCCATCGGTATTGCAGGACGTTGGTGTCCTGGAACTCGTCGATCAGGATGTGGCGGAAGCGATACTGATAGTGCTCGCGCAGAAGCTGATTGCGCTGCAGCAACTCGTAGCTGCGCAACAGCAGCTCGGCGAAGTCGACGACGCCTTCACGCTGGCACTGCTCGTCGTAGGCCGCGTAGATCTCGACGCAGCGACGGTTGTAGTCGTCCCAGGCCTCGACCTGCGCTGCGCGCTGCGCCTGCTCCTTGTGGTGATTGATGAAGTGCTGGATGTTGCGCGGCGGGAATTTTTCGTCGTCGACGTTCAGCGTCTTCAGCAGCCGCTTGATCGCCGCGAGCTGGTCCTGCGAGTCCAGGATCTGGAAGGTCTGCGGCAAAGCCGCGTCGCGGTGATGCGCGCGCAGCATCCGGTTGCACAGGCCGTGGAAGGTGCCGATCCACATGCCGCGCGGATTGATCGGCAGCATCGCCGACAGCCGCGTCACCATCTCGCGCGCAGCCTTGTTCGTGAAGGTGACGGCCAGGATGCCCTGCGGGCTCGCCTGGCCGGTCGAGATCAGCCAGGCGATCCGGGTCGTGAGGACCCGCGTCTTGCCGCTACCGGCGCCCGCCAGGATCAGCGCGTGCTGCGGCGGCAGCGTGACGGCGGCGAGCTGCTGTTCATTGAGCCCCGCAAGCAGCGAAGACATCGGCGCCGGGCCGACTCAACGACGCGGCGCGGTCTTGCGCGAACGCTGCGACCAGACCGGCTGGCGAGGCACGAGTCCGCCGTGGCGGATCTCGACGCAGCGGTTCGCCCAGTTCGCCTGCTCGTCGGTCTGGTCGGCGAGCGGCGCGTTGGCGCCATGGCTGACACGGACGATCCGGTGGCTTTGCACGCCGAAGCGCTCGAGCAGTACCGCCACGGCGTGCGTGCGGTTCATGCTGAGATCGACGGCCTCCTGCGGCTCGCTCACCGGATTGGCATGCCCCGACACGATCAGCGTGCCGCCGGGGCCGGCCAGGAAGCGCCTGGCCTGCTCCTCGATCAGCGCGACGTCGCCGGCGCGAACGTCGATCGAGTCACCATCGAAATACACCCGGGTGGTCTCGTCGGCCTGGATGGCTGCCTGCGCGGCGGCCGTCTCGGTCTCGGACGAAACGTGGGTGGACGAATTCTCGCTCAGTTGCATTCACGATCTCCTGCCAACCTGTTATTTTAGCAAGTTGCGCCGATTGCCCTCACCGGACACGCCGGCAACCGGCCCGGCCTAGTGCCCGGAGCCGCACACCGCCGCATCACGGAGCCCTGCATGAAGCACTCGCGATCGACCTCGCTGCTGCTGAACGTCGCCCACGCGATCGACCATCTGGTCCTGCTGATCTTCGCCACCGCGGTCGGCGCGATCGCCGCCGACTTCGGGCTCGCGGGTTGGGAAGACCTGATGCCGTTCACGGCCGGCGCATTCGTCATGTTCGGGCTCGGATCGCTGCCTTCGGGCCGCCTCGGCGACCTGTGGGGCAGGCGCGCGATGATGCTGATCTTCTTCTTCGGCATCGGCGCATCGACGATGCTCGTCGCCCTCACGCAGAACCCGTGGCAAATGGCCGCGGCGCTTGCCCTGATGGGGGCCTTCGCGTCGATCTATCACCCGGTCGGCATCCCGATGCTCGTACAAGGCGCGGATCGCCCCGGAAAGACGATCGGAATCAACGGGCTGGCCGGCAACCTCGGTATCGCAGTCGCCGCGATCTCGACCGGCGTGCTGGTGCAGTTCGCCGGCTGGCGCGCAGCCTTCGTCGTGCCCGGCCTCGTCTCGATCGCCTGCGGACTGCTGTTCCTGAAGGCCGCGCCGCGCGAATCCGCGCCGCCGGCCCGGCGCGCGGCGCGCGCGCTCGACATGTCGCCGCAGGTGCGACAGCGCGCGTTCCTCGTCATGACGCTGACCGCGGTTACCGGCAGCCTGATCTTCAACTTCACGACCAACGGCAACGCCGAGCTGCTGAAGACCCGCCTGCCGCTGCTGCTCGAGCAGCCGGCACTGCTCGGCATGTTGCTGGCCGGCGTCTACGGGATCGCATCGCTGGCGCAGATCGTCGTCGGGCAGATGATCGACCGCCTGCCGATGAAAGGGCTGCTGCTCGGGATCCTCGCGGCCCAGCCGCTGCTGTTCATTGCCGCGGCAGTCAGCGAAGGCTGGGTCTTCTACGCGCTGATGGTGCTGTTCATGCTGTTCGTGTTCGGCGCGATCCCGTTCACCGATGCGCTGATCGTGCGCTTCGTCGACGACGGCATGCGCTCGCGCGTCACCGGCATGCGGCTGGCGATCTCGTTCGGCGTCAGTTCGTTCGCGGTCTGGCTGCTGGGGCCCTTCGTCAAGGCGTCGGGCTTCACGACGCTGCTGCTGACGATGGCCGGCATCTCGGTGCTGTCGATATTGTTCGCGAGCTGGTTGCCGGCGCAGCCGGCTCCGGAACCGGCCGTCGCCGCGGCACCGTCGCGCGCCTGAACCTCGGGCCGCCGGCGCGCCCCGGCCCCGAGCGCGGCAATGAACGCCGCGCTGCTCAGAGCGTGAGAAGGACTCGGCCGAGTCCTTCTCACGCTCTTGCGTCGCGGCGCGACGATGCCGTACCGGCCCGCGCGGTGCCGCGTCCCCCGAGCGCGTCGGCCAGCTGCCCGAGCAGATGGTTGAGCGATCCGAGTTGCGCCGGCTCGAGCCGCGACAGCGCATCGATCAGGATGCCCGACAGCGAACCCGGCTCGCTGTCGACCAGTGCGATGCCGGCCGGCGTCGGAAAAAGCAGCACGATTCGCTGATCGACGGGATCGCGCTGGCGCAGCACCAACCCGGCGCGCGCCAGGTGTTCGACCAGGTTGCTCGCCGTCGACTGCTGAACCGCCATCGCCTGCGCAAGATCCTTGACACGCAGCCCCGGTGCGTCGACGACGACCGCCAGTGCCCAGACCTGCGAACCGCTGATGCCGCAGCGCCGCTCGGTCTCGTGCATCTGCTGGCGCACCGAGCGGAAGATCGCGCGAAAATGCTTGAGCGCCTCGGCCGGGTCCGCGGCGATCCGGTCCGACGTTACGCGGCTTGAAGCAACCCGGTCCGATCCTGCTCGGTCTGCCGCCACCCGAGTGCCGTGCGTGGCCGGGCCTGCCGGGATCGAATGCGGCGCGTTCGCAACATGGATCGACATGGGGTCACCCCCGCACTTGGGCCGCCGCGTCAGTCGCGACGCCTCGACGATTATCGGCCATTCCACCGAGCCGCGAAACGTTTCTTCGCACGCCGGCTAAACTTGCGGGTTCCCCGCCGCGGCCAGGTTTGCGCCGCAGCATTCTTCTTCTCGATGCCCGCGACACCGCCTGCTTCAATGACCGACGGCCAGATCCTCACGCTTTCCTGCCCCGACCGACCGGGGATCGTCCATGCCGTGTCCGGCGCCTTGCTCGAGATGGGCGGCAACATCCTCGAAGCGGGGCAGTACAACGACCGCGACACCGGCCTGTTCTTCATGCGCGTGCACTTTGCCGCGCCGCCATCGGACCACGCGGCCGCTTTCGCCCCGGTCGGCGAGCGTTTCGGCATGCGCTTTCGATTCGCCGATGCCTCGCGTCCGGCCCCGACGCTGATCATGGTGTCGAAGCTCGGCCATTGCCTGAACGACCTGCTGTTCCGCTGGCGCTCGGGCCTGCTGCCGATCGACATCCGGGCGATCGTCTCGAACCATCGCGACTTCTACCAGCTTGCCGCGTCCTACGACATCCCGTTCCA
>CALLYQ010000490.1 GCA_937858875.1 uncultured Lautropia sp.
TGTCATCGACGCGTTGTGCGGGCGAAGTCTGGAACCGCGGCGTGCGCACTACGGCCCGTTCCTGGCGGCTGAGGGCAGCGCGATCGACCATGGCATCGCGATCCATTTCCCGGCGCCGCATTCGTACACCGGCGAAGACGTGCTCGAACTGCAGGGGCATGGGGGGCCGGTGGTCATGCAACTGCTGCTGCGGCGCGTGCTCGAGGCCGGCGAGGCGATCGGGTTGCGGCTCGCGCAACCCGGCGAATTCACGCAGCGGGCCTACCTGAACGACAAGCTCGATCTCGCGCAGGCCGAGGCGGTGGCCGACTTGATCGATGCCAGCACCGAGCAGGCGGCGCGATCGGCGACTCGGTCGCTTGCCGGCGAGTTCTCCGGACGGATCCATGAGCTCGTCGATACGCTGATCGACTTGCGGATGCTCGTCGAAGCGACGCTCGATTTTCCCGAGGAGGAGGTCGACTTTCTCGAAGCGGCCGATGCGCGGGGCCGGCTGGAACGCGTGCGCGAGCAGCTCGACGCGGTGCTCTCGCAGGCCCGGCAAGGCGCGCTGCTGCGCGAAGGGCTGAACGTCGTGCTGGTCGGCGAACCGAACGTCGGCAAGAGCTCGCTGCTCAACGCGCTGGCCGGCACCGAGATCGCGATCGTCACGCCGATCGCCGGCACCACGCGCGACCGTGTCGCGCAGGCCATCCAGATCGACGGCGTGCCGATCAACGTCATCGACACGGCAGGGCTGCGCGAAACGCAGGACGAGGTCGAGCGGATCGGGATCGAACGCACCTGGGGCGAAGCGGAGAAGGGGGATGTGATCCTGCATCTGCTGGATGCGCGGGAGGCGGAGGGCAATGCCCAAGACGGGGGCCAAGGCGAGAGTGGGAGACACGCCGAGGAGGTATCGAGTGCCGCTGCCATGACCGGCTCGACGAGCCGAAAGTCATCACCGAGCGAGTCGGCCCGTGCGATCGAAGCGGAGCTGGAGCGGCGACTTCATCGCGATGTCCCGATCCTTCGCGTTTTCAACAAGATCGACCTGAGCGGCGACAGCCCTCATCTGCTGCCCGCCGACGATGTCGAACCTGCTCGCGTCTGGCTGTCGGCACGGATCGGCGACGGCATCGAACTGCTGCGCCGGCAACTGCTCGAACTGGCCGGCTGGCAAGGCGCCGGCGAATCGACGTTCATCGCGCGCGAACGGCACCTTGTTGCACTGCGCGCGGCTGCCGCGCATCTGGCCGAAGCCGAAGGGCATTCGCGGCTCGGGAATCAACAACTCGAGTTGTTCGCCGAGGAGCTTCGGCTGGCGCAAGAGCGGCTGAACGAGATAACGGGAGAGTTCACGGCTGATGACCTGCTGGGAGTCATCTTCAGCCGGTTCTGCATCGGGAAGTGATGTGAGGTCCATGGACATCCACCGATGTCTTCTGAATCGCTTTAACTTAGCTTAAATAAAGAAATTTTTTGCCCACTGACGAGTTCGGTGATAACAGTCAAAGCCACTCACTGATATGTCCAAGCTTGGTACCAAGTATCGGGATTTTTCCAGTGCCGCGGGAACATCCAGTTCGCGGCAGGATTGAACGAACGCCCGGGCATCGTCGCGCCAGTCCGATTCGTCGAAATCCACGGCAAGCAAGTGGCAATGGTCGTCAGCCAGCAAAGGGTAAAGGCCGATGACATGGCGTCCGGCCAGATGGTCGAAGACCACCTGGTCGGTCAATGGCAGCAGCTGTCGTTGCTGGCAGTCACCGCACTTGATGCGCGGTAGGGGGGCGAGTTCGTCGCGGGGATCCGTCATGCTGCCCCCGCATGTGCACGTTCAAACCACCCTTTGCCCGCCACTATCCCAACTCGTACCACGTCCCACGCCCACCACCCTGTTGGACCAGATGCCCCTGCTCCACCAACGTCCTGAAGTGCTGCTTGAGCGTGTTGCGGCTGGCGCCAGTCAGGCGGATGGCCTCGGCCATGGTGATCCGCCCATGCTCGCGCGTGAACTCGACGATCTGCAGCGCAAGGTCCGGCAGCTTGGCCAGCACCAGCTTTTCGCGTTCGACCTTGCGTTCGAGACGGCGCACCTGCTGCGACAGTGCGCGCAGGAAGAACACTAGCCACGGTTGCCAGGCCGGGGCATCGGTACGAATGCTGCCCTGGGTCTGGCGCAATGCCAGGTAATAGGTCTCCTTGTTCTGTTCGATTACGCTTTCGAGAGAACTGTAGGGGACGTAGGTATAGCCGGCCTGCAGCAGCAGCAAGGTGGTCAGTACCCGGCTCAGGCGGCCGTTGCCGTCCTGGAAGGGGTGGATCTCCAGGAACACCACGACCCAGATGCCAATCAGCAGCAGCGGATGCAGGCGCTCCGTGCTGCGCTCCTCGTTGAACCATGCCACCAGCTCGGCCATCAGGCGCGGCGTATCGAAGGGCGTGGCGGTCTCGAACACAATGCCCAGCGGCTTGCCATGCTCGTCGAATGCGGCCACGCTGTTGCTGGTGGTCTTGTAGTTGCCGCGATGCCAGGCGTCCTTGTCGCTGTGGGTCAGCAGGTCGCGGTGCAGTTGCCGGATGTGGTTCTCGGTCAGCGCAATGTCCTGCCAGGACGAGAACACCAGTTCCATGACCTCGGCGTAGCCTGCCACTTCCTGTTCGTCGCGTGTCCCGAACGACTTGATCTGCAGGTTGGACAGCAGGCGTTCGACGTCGCGGTCCGACAGCCTGCTGCCCTCGATCCGGGTCGACGAGCCGATGCTCTCGATGGTGGCCACCCGCCGCAACGCCGACAGCCGATCGGGCGCCAGCGTGCCCAGCGCGCGCCAAGCGCCCTTGAACTCGTCGATACCGGCAATCAGGCCGAGGATCTCCGGGGTGATCTGGAGGGAGTCGGTGCGAATCATGCAACCAATACTACACCCATTTACACCTAATTTTCGGCGCCATTTCTCTACCCGTTTACACCCATGCCGGCGAATCAGACGACAAGGGCTGACCCACTATGCGTTTTGGAGAGCGCCAGGAACCCGGACTTGCGCGCCTCGGTGGCCGCTATGCAGCGTGCGGCGGAGTCGGCCCGTCAGACCGCGCTACAAACTGACATTGCCATCGTCGTGGTTCTGGAGGGGAAACGGGTACGTATCACCGCCGAGCAGTTGCGTATGGGCAGGAGTCATCAAAGGGGACCGTGTGAGCTGCGCATTTCCGAAGGCGCAGTTTGCGGTAGCTGTTCAAGGCCCGGCGCTCCGCCTCCCGGCGCGAAGCTGCTCGCCGACCAGCCGCGCGAGACTGGCCGTGCCGCTGGCGCCTCGGCGCAACTGGCTTCGCCAGCCGCTCTGATGTTCGTGGCCTTCGAGCCGGCGGCGGTTGCGCTGGGTCATCAGGGCTTCGACGGTGGCATCGGAGATCGATGCGGCCAGCAGATCGACGTTCCAGGTCGGCGGCGCGGCACGCAAGGGGATCGCGGATTCTCCGCCCATGTCGTGGCGAATGGCGGCGAGCACTCCGGCGACCCGCTCGAGCTCTGTGGCGGGGATCTGGTTCTCGGGAAAGGGCCAGCCTTCGAGCAGCAGATCGATCCCGGTCACCGCGACGATCAGTGGCGGGCGGCGTCGATCGGGGCGACGGGCCAGTTCGGCATTGAAGCGTTCGAGCAGTTCGACGTCGGGCGCCCGGGCCGGGCGGTTGGCGCGGATCACCCAGACGATCAGGTCGCTGTCGAGCATCTGCGCAAGCAGGGCGTTGGCGACGCCGACGCTGCCGTCGATGCCGTTCGTGTCGACGATGTGGAACGGCGTGCCGTCGATCGTGAGATCGTGGCGGGTCGGCGACGGCGTGGTCGGCGCCATGTCGGTCTCCGCACGCGATTCGCCGAGCAGCGCGTTGACCACCGTCGACTTGCCGGCGCTGGTCTGGCCGACGATCAGCAGCCGCAGCGCCTGATCCGGCTGGGCGAGGATCCGCCGGTCGGTGATCTCCGAACCGAGCTGGATGCGCAACAACTCGGCATCGCTGAAGCGCAGATGACCGGCGTGCAGGTCGATCGCGGCACGGGCCAGCTCCTCGAGCACCAGGGCCTGAAGCCTCGTCACGCTGAGCGACTTCAGCGTCTCGCTGGCTTCCGACAGCAGCAGGTTCTGGATCTCCAGCGCAACGGCCGTGACCGGCGATCGTGCGAGCCGGCCGATGCGCCAGCTCGCATGGGCCACCCGTGCGCCTGCCTGCAAGCGGTCCCGGTGCCCCCACAGCCACAGCAGGTTCCGCACGCTGATCCGGTCCGAGTAGGGAACGTCGGTGCGAAGCGTTTCGCGCAGCCGCATCAGGATCCGGTCGGCCATCAGCAGTGCCTCGGGCAGCGAGAAGTCGAGCGCATGCCGGCGCCCGTCCGACAGGCGCTGCGCGGCCGATTCCAGGATCTCCCAGGCGATCGGTTTCAATGCCGGCCAGTCGACCGGCGTGCGAAGCCTGTCCTGGATGTCGCGGCACAGGGCCTGGTAGACCGCGTGTTCCCGTTCGCTCCACTCCGGGTTCGCGGGTACCTGCGGCAGAGCGTCGTCGGAGTCGGTCGCGGCAGCGGCGGCCGCGGCCGCACGCAGCCGCCGGCGGTAGAGCAGTTCGACGCCGCGGACCGCTACCGGCAAGCCGATCAGCAGGCCGATGATCCAGCCATGACCTCTTTCGATCAGCCACAGCGAGCCGGGCACCATGAACAGCAGCGCCGACAACGCGAACAGCAGCAGCGACCACAGCCCTCGTCCGCGCAGGAAATTCCGCCGCACGAACTCATGAAGACGCATCATGACCTCGACGCATCACGGCCTCGCTTGAAGGCGGCTTCGTAGCGGCTGCGCAGCTCGGCCTCGTCGATCCGCAGACCTTCGCGGGTGCGGTACATCCAGTAGGCGGCGGCACGGCCGATCGCATAGGTCGAGGCCAGGCCCCAGCTTGCC
>CALLYQ010000491.1 GCA_937858875.1 uncultured Lautropia sp.
GGGATCGACCCCTCGCGGCAAGCCGATTCGATGCTCTGGTACGCACTCTGCCTCGGTGAACTGCCTCTCGACGTCGTCCGCCGCTACCAGCTGACGGCAGCCGACCCGGCCCCCCTTGCGATCACCGATCGCCTGCAGATCGTCGCGGCCGATGAGCGCGCACGCCAGCTGGGAATCGTGCCCGGTCTCGGAGAGGCGGCCGCGCTCGCACTCTCGCCGGCGCTTTGCCTTCACGAGCGCGATCCGGCCGGCGAACGACAGGCGCTCGAAGAACTGGCGCTCCGGATGCTGCGTTTCACGCCGTCTGTAAGTCTGGAAACGAAGGCGCAGGACCCGGGCCTCGGCGCCAGATCGCCCAAACGGTCTTCAGCGGGAAGCCTGAACCCGGGACCCTCGGGCCTGTTGCTCGAAGTGCAGCCCAGCCTGCGTTACTTCGGCGGTCATTGCGCGCTGCTGCGCCGGATACGCGAGGAACTCGTCGCAACCGGCCTCGGTGCCTCGCTTGGCTGGGCACCCAACCCCGGTGCTGCCTGGCTGCTGGCGAGACGGCGCGACGGCAGCGGCTGCCTGGATCCAGGCGAACTGCCCACTTGCCTGGGCGAACTGCCTGTCGTATTGCTCGAATCGACACAGGAACGCCTCGAACTGTTCGACGCGGCCGGCCTTCGTTGCCTGGCCGACCTGCTTCGACTTCCGCGAAGCGGTCTCGCGCAGCGCTTCGGCCCGTCCCTGCTCGACGAGCTCGACCGCGCGCTGGGCCGTCGGCCCGATCCGCTGGTACGAAGCTCCGGCTCGGTTTTCGATGCGGCTCGAACTGCCGGCCTCGGTCAGCAACACCGAAGCGCTGGGCTTCGCCGCCAGGCGCCTGGTATCGAAACTGGCGCTGTGGCTCGAAGTCCTGCAGAAAGGCGCGCGCAGCTTCGAGTTGGCGATCGAACACGGCGAACATCCGGACACCCTTCTGAAGCCGGGCCTGGCCGAACCGGCATGGCAGGCCGAACGCCTGTTCGGCCTGCTGCGCGAGCAACTCGCAAGGACACGCCTGCCGGCGCCCGCGCGTGCGCTTCGCCTGCGATGCATCGAACTGGCCGATGCGATACCGTCCAGCGGCACATTGTTCGCCAACCCAGCCAGCGCCCCCGCAATGCTCGGGCCGCTGCTCGAGCGCTTGCAGGCAAGGCTCGGGCGCGAACACGTCCGGGTCCTGCAAACACGGCCCGACCACCGTCCGGAGGTCGCCTGGAGTTCCGGCGAACCGGAACTCGCGCGGCTGAGCCGACCGGTTTCCCGCACGGCAGGCGCCTGCACAGGCTCATCAGCCTCGCGTTCAGGGCGGGCGGGCCTCTCGTCGGAACGAACGAATTCGTCCAGAGGCCGACACGGCGACGAGGAGATGCAACCGGCGCTTCTGCCCCGGCCGCTGTGGCTGCTCGATACGCCCGAGCCGCTCGTCGAACGCGACGGCCGGCCCTGCTGGCAGGGGCCGTTGACGCTGCTGGCCGGCCCCGAACGGATCGAGAGCGGCTGGTGGGACGAACAGCCGGTGCAGCGCGACTATTTCGTTGCCGAAGACGACGCGCATCGCCTGTTGTGGATCTATCGCGAACGCCTGCCTGCCAGCCGGCCGACACGCGGCGCACGCTCAGGATGGTTCCTGCACGGCCGCTTCGGCTGAGTACCGGCCATCTGAGCCGCTTCTCCCGGGTACCGGCCGCTTCGCCGGGCGACGGGGCGCCCCGGGCGTCAATCGCGCCGCGCCTCCGCGGCGCGCTCGCTGCGCTCCTGGCAATCGATGCAACGCAAGGCCACCGGCTGGACCTTCAGGCGCTGAAAAGGAATCTCGACGCCGCATTCGACGCAGATGCCGTAATTCCCTTCGTCGACACGGCGGATCGCCGCGCGCAGATTGCGCCATTCCTCGATGTCCCGGCTCGCCTCGGAAAGATCGATCTCGCTGCTGGCCACCGCCTGCGCCAGGTCGCCGGCATCGCCGACACGATCGAAGGTCGCGAGCTCCTCGGCGCTGTCTCCGAGCTTTCGCGAGATCTCCTCTTCGAGCAAGCCCAGACGCCTGCGCATGCCCTCGAGCAGTTCGGCGGTCTGTTGTTCTGACAAGGCCATCTGGACGGCTCCTGAAACGTTCGATCGATTCTCGGCCGCCCCGCTGCAGCCGAAGTTGATGCCAGTCAAGGCGTCGAGGGCATGCGGAACGACCGCATGCAGGGGCCTGCCTGAGCCGACAGGATCCGGAACCCCGAGCGCGAGGCGTTCCAGACCGAATCCAGACCAAGGAGCCGCAATCAGCTAGCCCGGGGGCCAGGGGGGCCGCACGGCCGAAGGCCGGCCCAATCTTCTTCGGTTCCACCATGATGCGAACTGGATCCGTTGGGTGACTTGATCGTTGGCCCAGCGGTCCGTCGATCCGTCCATCCGTCGGTCCGGTTCGCCCGTCGGCTTGATTCAGCCCGCCGGTTCAATTCAGCCGCCGCTTCGATTCAGCCGTCGCTTCGATTCAGTCCGTCGGTGCGATTCAGTCCGTCGGTGCGATTCAGTCCGTCGGCCCGATGATGTCGACGGCGTCGGTGATCACGCCATCGAGTCCCTGCTCGCGCAGCAGCGCTGCGCGCGCCGGCTCGTTGATCGTGTAGGCCAGCACACGCAGGCCTTCGCTGTGTGCCCGCTCGATCGTGGTGGCATCGAGCGCGCGATGATTCGCATCGAGTGCAACGCAGTCGAGCGTGCGGCAGCGCTGCAGCCAGTCGTCGGGCAGGCGGCTGAGCAACAGCGCGCGCGGCAGCGCCGGCGCAAGCTGGCGCGCGGCTTCGAGCGCCGCCTCCGAGAACGACGACAGCAACGGCGGCACCTCGGCGTCGTGCCACAACGCCAGCGCCTCGATCGCCGCCGCGGCGCCAGTTTCGGTTTCGAGACCCGGGCACGGCTTGATCTCGATGTTGGCCAGGCAGTCGTTGGCGCGAAGCCAGGTCGCCACGCGCGACAGCGTCGGCACAGGTTCGCCGGCGAAGCGCGGCGAATGCCAGGCGCCGGCGTCGAGTTTCGCCAGTTCCGCCCAGCTCGATCCGGCCACGCGCCCGCGTCCGTCGGTCGTGCGATTCACGAGCGCGTCGTGCATCAGCACGAGCACGCCGTCGCCGCTCAGCTTGACGTCGAACTCGAACATCCGGTAGCCGAAGTCGTAACCGTGGCGCATCGCCGCCAGCGTGTTCTCCGGCGCGAGGAGCCCGGCGCCGCGGTGCGCGACGAATGCCGGATACGGCCAGTCGTCGAAGCCGACCGGCCGCTGCTCGAAGCCGACCGGCCGCTGCTCAAAGCCGACCGGCCGGTGCTGCGAGCCAGTCGGCTGGCGCCCAGGATCGCCCGGCCGCTGCTCCGGTTCCATTGCCCGCTCTTCACTTGTCGGCATCGACGAGCCCCTTGACGAACCAATGTTGCATCGCCACGACCACGACCAGCGGCGGCAGCATCGCGAGCATCGCGGTGGCCATGACGAGGTGCCACTCGGTGGCGGCGTCGCCGCCGGCAATCATCCGCTTGATACCGATGACGACCGGATACATCGACTCCTGCGTCGTGACCAGCAGCGGCCACAGATACTGGTTCCAGCCGTAGACGAACAGGATCACGAACAGCGCGGCGATGTTCGTGCGCGACAGCGGAAACAGGATGTGCCAGAAGAAGTGCATCGGACCTGCGCCGTCGATCTTCGCGGCTTCGGCCAGTTCGTCGGGAACCGTCATGAAGAACTGCCGGAACAGGAAGGTGGCGGTCGCCGACGCGATCAAGGGCAGCGTGAGCCCCGTGTAGGTATCGATCAACCTCAGCTTGGCCATTACCTCGTAGGTCGGCAGGATGCGCACCTCGACCGGCAGCATCAGCGTGACGAAGATCAGCCAGAAGGCCAGCGTCTTCATCGGAAAGCGGAAATAGATCAGCGCGAAGGCGGCAATCAGCGAGATCGCGATCTTGCCCAGCGCGATGACCATCGCCATGAACAGGCTGTTGGCCAGCATCCTGGCGACCGGCGCCCCCGAATTGCCGGCGCCGGCGCGCAGCACTTCGGCGTAGTTCTCGATCAGCCGGTCGCCGGGCAGCAGCGACATCGGCGCCGCCATCACCTGCTGGAGCGTCTGCGTGGATGCGACGAAGGCGACCCAGACCGGCAGTGCGATGACCGCGACGCCGGCGAGCAGCACCAGATAGGTCAGCACCCGCATCCAGAAACGATCGCGCATCGTCGGAAGCTTCCGGCCCGTTCAGTAATTTACGCGCCGCTCGATGTAGCGGAACTGCACGACGGTCAGCACGATCACGATCGACATCAGGATCACCGACTGCGCTGCCGAGCTGCCGAGGTCGAGCGCCTTGAAGCCGTCGTAGAACACCTTGTAGACGAGGATCTCGGTGGCCTTGGCCGGCCCGCCGCCGGTGGCCGTGTCGATGATCGCGAAGGTGTCGAAGAACGCGTAGACGACGTTGATGACCAGCAGGAAGAACGTGGTCGGCGACAGCAGCGGAAAGATCACCGAGCGGAACGTGCGCCAGGCGCCCGCGCCGTCGAGCGCGGCGGCTTCGATCAGCGACTTCGGGATCGACTGCAGGCCGGCCAGGAAGAAAATGAAGTTGTAACTGATCTGCTTCCAGACCGCGGCGATGATCACCAGGATCATCGCGTGGTTGCCGTCGAGCAGGTGGTTCCACTGCACGCCGACGTGTCGCAGCCAGTGCGAGACGACGCCCAGCGACGGGCTGAACAGGAACACCCAGAGCACGCCGACGATCGCCGGCGCTACCGCATAGGGCACGATCAGCAGCGTGCGGAACGCGATCGCCCCGCGGATCGCGCGATCGGCGAAATAGGCGAGCGTGAGGCTGGCGACGAGCCCGATCAGCGTCACCGCAACCGAGAAGATCGCAGTCACCCTGAACGAATTCAGGTACAGCTCGTCGGCGAACAGCATCTCGAAATTCTCGAGGCCGACGAACTGCAGGCTGCCGCCGAACGCGTCCTGGATGAATACCGACTGGACCAGCGTCTGGACCGCCGGCCAGTAGAAGAACACCAGGACGATCGCGATCTGCGGCGCCAGCAACGCGGCCGGGAGGCCCCAGCCGCCGAAGGTGACCTTCTTTTCCAGGGTCAGTTCCGCGCGGTGCGTTCGAAGCGGGCCAGCAGGTCGTTGCCGCGCGTGGTCATCTTCTGCAGCGCCTGCTTCGCGGTCTGCTTGCCGGCGAACAGGGATTCCATCTCCTCGTGATTCACGTCGCGGATCTGCAGGAAGTTGCCGAGCCGGATGCCGCGCGACTTGTCGGTGGTCTTTACGATCATCTGCTCGACCGAGATGTCGGTGCCCGGATTCTTCTCGTAGAAGCCGGATTGCTTCGTCAACTCGTAGGCGGCGAGCGTCAACGGCAGGTAGCCGGTGCCCTGGTGCCACGCGGCCTGGTTCTCGGGCGAGGACAGGAACTCGAAGAACCGGGCGACGCCCTTGTACTCGGCGGCCGGCCTGCCGGCCATGACCCAGAGGCTGGCGCCGCCGATGACGGTGTTCTGCGGCGCGCCCTGGACATCGGAGTAGTACGGCAG
Organism: uncultured Lautropia sp.; assembly: GCA_937858875.1. Lineage (GTDB taxonomy): Bacteria > Pseudomonadota > Gammaproteobacteria > Burkholderiales > Burkholderiaceae_E > Zeimonas. The sequence continues at coordinate 5,603 of CALLYQ010000491.1, forward strand.
CCGGGCGATGCCGAAGTCGAACTCGGCATTGCGCTTGATGTTCGCGTAGGCGGCCGAACTGGCGGTGCCCATCGCGCATTCGCCGCTGGCGAACTTGGAATCGCCTTCGGCACCGCGGCCGGCGTACTGGAACCAGCCGTCCCTGGCCCATTGCGCCAGGTTGTTCAGGTGCCGCTCGTGCAGCGGCGTGTCGATGGTCAGGCGGGCGTTCGGACCGCCGAAGCCGTTCTGCTCGGTCGCGAACGGCACGTTGTGCCAGGCCGAGAAGCTCTCGAGATGGACCCAGCTCGGAAAGCTCGTCGTATAGGCGCAGGCGAATCCGGAGGCCTTCAGCTTGCCGGCGGCTGCCGCGACCTCGGGCCAGGTCTGGGGCACCTTGTCGATGCCGGCCTTCGCGAACGCGTCCTTGTTGTAGTAGAAGACCGTGGTCGAGCTGTTGAACGGGAACGACAGCATCTGGCCGTCGCTGGTCGTGTAGTAGCCGGCCACCGCGGGCACGTAGGCCTGGCGGTCGAACTTCAGACCGGCGTCCTTCATCAGCTTCTCGACCGGAACGATCGCGCCCTTGGCCGACATCATCGTCGCGGTGCCGACCTCGAAGATCTGGATGATGTGCGGCGCGTTGCCGGCCCGGAAGGCGGCAATGCCGGCGGTCATCGATTCGGCGTAGCCGCCCTTGTAGATCGGGACGACCCGGTACTCGCTCTGGCTCTTGTTGAAGCCCTCGGCCAGGGCGTTCACGCGATCGTTGTTCGCGCTGGTCATCGAGTGCCACCACTGGATCTCGGTCTGGGCCGAAGCCGGCATCGCAAGCACCAGGGCAGCCGTGGCGACGGCTGCCGAAAGCGCGCCACGCGGCCATGACGGCAGATGGGTGGGGACCGACGCGTTCATCTCTGCTCTCCTCTCCAGGTGTCCTGCGGCGGCGGCACCGCCGGCGCGCGTGGATTGCCGCCCGGCCGGCGGCGCCGCGGATTATTTGCGACAAATGTTACATGAGCATGGCGCAGCCGACATCATCGATATACTGTATATATACACAGATATCATCGCACGAACCCGCCCGATGTCCGCTCCGTACGCCGAACTGCACTGCGTGAGCAATTTCTCGTTCCTGCGCGGCGCCTCGCATCCCGAGGAGCTGGTCGAACGCGCGCAGGCGCTCGACTACCATGCGCTGGCCGTCACCGACGAGTGCTCGCTGGCCGGCGTCGTACGCGCCCATCTGCAGGCGCGCAACAGCGCGCTCGAGCTGCTGATCGGCGCCGAATTCTCGCTGAGCGAGCTGCTGCCCGAACTGCCCGGCGCCCGTCTGGTGCTGCTGGCCGCCGACCGCAACGGCTACGGCAACCTGTCCGAGCTGATCAGCGCCGCCCGGATGCGCGCACCGAAAGGCCGCTACCGGCTGCAGCCGCAGGACTTCGCCGAAGGCATCGCCGGCTGCCAGGCGCTGCTGGTGCCGCCGCCGGCAGCCGCGGTCGGCGACGTCCGCCCGTTCGTCGATGCCGCGCGCTGGCTGCGCGAGCGCTTCGACGACCAGGCGCGCATCGGCGTGCCGCTGCTCGCCCGCGGCCATGACATGGCACTGCTCGACGCCGCGCGCAAGGCCGCGCGGCGCGCGGGAACGAGGCTCGTCGCAGCCGGCGACGTCCATTGCCATCTGCGCTCGCGCAAGCCGCTGCAGGACACGCTGACCGCGATCCGCTCGAACACGCCGGTGGCCGAGCTCGGCTACGCGCTGGCCTCGAATGCCGAGCAGCACCTGCGCAGCCGCCTGCGGCTGGCGCAGCTGTACCCGGCCGAGCTGCTCGACGAGACCATTGCGCTGGCCACGTCCTGCAAATTCTCGCTCGAGTCGCTGCGCTACGAATATCCGGACGAGATCGTCCCGCCCGGCGAAACGCCGGCCAGTTGGCTGCGCACGCTGACATTGCGCGGCGCAACCGAGCGTTATGCCGGCGCGGTTCCCGAGGCCGTGCGCCGCCAGGTCGAGCGCGAACTGGCGCTGATCGCCGATCTGCGCTACGAGCCCTTCTTCCTGACCGTCGCCGACATCGTCGCCTTCGCCCGCGGTCGCGGCATCCTCTGCCAGTGGCGCGGCTCGGCGGCCAACTCCGCGGTCTGCTACTGCCTCGGCATCACCGAGGTCGACCCGGCGCAGTCGAATCTTCTGTTCGAGCGCTTCGTCAGCCGAGAGCGCAAGGAGCCGCCGGACATCGACGTCGACTTCGAGCACCAGAGGCGCGAGGAAGTCATCC
>CALLYQ010000492.1 GCA_937858875.1 uncultured Lautropia sp.
GTTTCCGGATAAGGAGATTTTGATCGGGGAAACCGGCTGGCCAAGCGCCGGGCGGTCGCGCGAGGAGGCGCGCCCGGGGCGTGTCGAGCAAGCGCGCTTCCTTCGCGAGTTCGTTGCGATGGCGCAGGCCGAACGCATTCCATACAACCTGATCGAGGCGTTCGATCAGCCGTGGAAGGCGAGGCTCGAAGGCGCGATGGGCGCCCACTGGGGCGTGTTCGACAGCGCCGGCGAAGCGAAGTTCCCGTGGCAAGGACCGGTCGTGGCGCGACCCGGATGGCGCGCGGAGCTCGCATGGAGTGTCGTCGGCGCGTTGGCATTCGCGGGGCTCGGGCTCGTGGCCCGGGGGCAAGCGGGAATCCGGGGCGACTTCGGCCGGCTGCCCGCGCTGCTGGCCCAGGCTTTCGCCGGAGGCGCGACGACGCTGCTGCTGTTGGCGCAATGGCGTTATCTGCAGGACTGGAATCGCGACCCGATCGAGTGGGCCGCGACGCTGCCGTTCCTGATGGCAACTGCGCCGCTCGCGTGGCTGGCCGTCAGCGACATGGTGACGGGCAATGCGCGCGCCCTGCGCACGCTGGACGTGCTGCGGATGCTGTTCCTGTTCGGCGCGGCGGTGAACATCGTGCTGCTGGTCTTCGACGCGCGCTATCGCGGCTTTCCGATGGCGTTCTTCGCAGTGCCGGCGATCGTCGAGCTGCTGCGGCTGGCCTGCTCCCGGCTTCGTCCTTCGGCCGTCAGCGACGAAGCCCGGCTGCTTGCCGCGATCGTGGCCGGCGGCGCGGTCGCGGTCGCCGTGTTCGAGGGACCGGCAAACCGCGAGGCGATGAGCTACTGCGCGCTGATGCTCGTCTACGCGTTCGCGAGGATCGACTTCCGTCTGCTGCGCGGCAGTGCAAGGGCCGCCAGCACCGTGCCGACAGCCGACGGCTCGTAGCTGTACAGGATCAGCCCGGCGACGCCGACGGCCAGCGCGAAGCGCACCGGCAGCGGCCGGGCGCTCGCGAACGCCAGCACGCCGGCAGCCAGCGCGAACCAGCCGAGGCGCTGCTGGACGAACAACTGCAGCAGTGTCGAGCGCATCGCGCACCAGCCTTGCCAAGGCTGCGGATCGCAGACATGCGCGATCGTCGCCGGCTCGATCACGAAGTGCCGCAGCGCAAGCGCGAGCGCGCCGGCGACCAGCGCCGGCGCGACATCCAGAACGAGGTTTCGCAGATCGGCCATGGGCGCCGATTCTACGGATCCGCCGGGAAGATTTCAGCGGAATCCTCTTCCTGCGGATCCACCCGGCGCTTACTTGGCGTAAGCCGATTCGCCGTGCCAGCTGGTGTCCAGCCCCTGGCGCTCGTCTTCTTCGCTGACGCGCAGTCCGACCAGCAGGTCGACCAGCTTGTAGGCGACGATCGACACGACGCCGGACCAGACGATCGTCAGCACGACACCCTTCAACTGCACGAAGAACTGGTGGCCGATCGCGAAGTCGGCTGCGCCGGTACCGCCGAGCCACGGGGCTGTGAAGACACCGGTCAGCAGCGCACCCACGATCCCGCCGACGCCATGCACGCCGAACACGTCGGCCGCGTCATCGACGCCGAGCATCCGCTTCAAGCCGGTCACGCCCCACAGGCAGGCGAAACCGGCGACCACGCCGATCACGATCGCGCCCATCGGACCGACGGTGCCGCACGCCGGCGTGATCGCCACCAGCCCGGCAATCGCACCGGACGCAGCACCAAGCATCGAGGCCTTGCCGCGTGCGAGCGCCTCACCGGCGCACCAGGCCAGCGTGGCGGCCGAAGTCGCGACGATCGTGTTCAACAGCGGCAGCGCGGCGCCCGAACTGGCCTCGAGGTTCGAGCCGGCGTTGAAGCCGAACCAGCCGACCCACAGCAGCGAGGCGCCGATCATCGTCATCGTCAACGAATGCGGGGGCATTGCTTCACGGCCGAAGCCGATGCGCTTGCCGACCATGTAGGCGCCGACCAGGCCGGCCACGCCGGCATTGATGTGCACGACCGTGCCGCCCGCGAAGTCGAGTGCGCCGTCCTTGAACAGGTAGCCGGTGCTGTGCCAGACCATGTGTGCGACCGGCAGGTAGCTGAACGTGAACCACAGCACCATGAACAACAGCACCGCGGTGATCTTGATGCGTTCGGCGAAGGCACCGACGATCAGGCAGCAGGTGATCGCCGCGAACGTGGCCTGGAAGGACACGAACACGTACTCGGGCAGCTTCGCGTTCTCCGAGAACGTATCGGACAGCGTCTGCGTGTTGACGCCCGACAGGAACAGCTTGTCGAACGAGCCGAAGAACGACCCGGTTCCGGTGAAGGCCATGCTGTAGCCGTAGATCACCCACAGCAGCGTGACCATCGAGAACACGACGAACACCTGCATCAGCACCGACAGCATGTTCTTCGCGCGCATCAGGCCGCCGTAGAACAGCGCCAGGCCGGGAACGATCATCGCGACGACGAGCACCGTCGAAGTCAACATCCAGGCGACGTCGCCCTTGTCGACGGAGGGTCCGCTGCCGCTGGCCGCCGAGGTTTCCGCGGCGGGAGGCGGATCTTGCTGCAGTTGAGCATCGGACGCGGGCACGGCTTGCGTCGATGCCGCTGACAGCGACTCCGCATTGATCTGCAGATCCGGCGCGGCGGCCATCGCGGCCGCCGGCGCCAGCGTCAATGCCAGCCAGAGGGCCAGCGTTCGAATCGGGGATTTCATCGCCTTCTCCGTCGGAGTTCGTGGTGGCTGGCTCAGATCGCGTCGTTGCCGGTCTCGCCGGTGCGGATCCGGATCGTCTGCTCGATGTCGAAGACGAAGATCTTTCCGTCGCCGATCTTTCCGGTGCGCGCGGAGGACTCGATCGTCTCGATGGCGCGCTCGACGAGTTGATCGGGCATCGCGGCCTCGATCTTCACTTTCGGCAGGAAGTCGACGACGTACTCGGCGCCGCGGTAAAGCTCGGTATGGCCTTTCTGCCGGCCGAAGCCCTTGACTTCGGTGACCGTGATGCCCTGCACGCCGATCGCGGACAGCGCCTCGCGGACCTCGTCGAGCTTGAACGGCTTGATGATCGCGGTGATCAGTTTCATCTGCTTCTCCCGTGCACGGCCGGGCGCACCGGCCCGTGCGGATCGTGTTCAGAACGTCTTGCCGACCGACAGCACCAGCACCGACTTGCCGACGTCGCGATCGAGCGCGTTGCGATAGCACTCGCCCGTACCGCCGTCGGCATTCGTGTCGATCCAGGACAGCTTCCAGTCGAGGCCGACGAAGCCCTTCGTGAGTCCGAGCGACCAGTCGGTGTACGAGCAGTCGTCGCGCGAACGGATCTCGACGCCGCCGACGCGTCCAGCCGGAATCCGCTGATGGCCGACGTGCGCGAGCAGGCCGAGGCCGGCACCGAGCTCGAAGCTTCCGTTCAGCTCGAGGTAGCCGGCGCCTTCGCTGTCGTCGAAGCCGAACAGGTTGGTCACGGCATGCGAGTACTTCAGCGTGAACATCTGCCAGCTTCCGGCGACGTACAGCTCGGTCGTGTGCGGGGACGTGAAGCCGTGCGGATAGCTGCCCGGATACAGGTAGCGCAGCACGCCGACGTCGTAGCCGAACTGGCCGAAGCTGCCGCGGTAGCCCGCATAGACATCGACTTCGAGGCTGCTGCTGACATCGGGGTTCGCATCCGACAGCCAGCTCACGTTGGTCCACCAGGTGCCGGCATACGCGCCGCTCGAATGCGTGTAATCGAGGCCTGCCTGCACGGCGGGATCGCCGTTGGTCTGCCCGATGCCGCGATAGCGGTACTCGGTGACCAGCCCGAGGTTGGCGCTCAGGGTGTGAGTTCTGGTTTCGGCCGTGGCCTGCGCCGAGAGCGGGCCGGGTATCGCGGCAACCGCGCCGGCGATCGCGGCAGCGGCGGAGAGTTTCTTCATGATCGTCCTCTGGATCGAAAGTGATGGGTGGACCGCGGTGGACTGCTTCCAGCAGGCCTTGGTTGCATAAGCCGTGCCAGAGCGCGGACCAGCGCGGCCGCGGTGCAAAGCAGCCGGAAGCGACCTCGAAGGCATCGCGTTTCGACCCGGATCGGTGCGGCGCGTGGGTGCGGGGGGTCTTCGCATGCACCAAGCCGGCGGGCCGGCGAGGAGACGCACCGGCTTGGTGCGCAGATGACTTGCGCTGCTCCTGGAGTCTTGCGATGCCAGTCTTGGTGCTCACTGCACCTTCGTCATCGGCCATCGGGCCGATAACGGCCCGCCGAGGAGCCGATTAGCGCGTGCTAGACTCGATTCACCATGTCGAGACCGACTCCGCAGGCGTTGATCGCCGATCTTCAATCGCGACTTTCCGAGCTGCTGCGCAATAGCCCGGCCGGCGACCTCGAGCGCAATCTGCGCGCCGTGGTCGGCCAGACCTTCCAGCGGCTCGACCTGGTCACGCGAGACGAATTCGACGCACAACTCGAACGGATGGCGCGGCTGCAGGAACGCGTCGCCGAACTCGAGAAGGCGCTCGAGGACAGAAACAAGCCGCCGCTCTGAGACCGCCCGGATCTTCCGGCCGGCTCGCCGGCACGGAGGATCGAATGTCATTGGCGGTCGTCCGCAGTCGTGCGCTGATCGGCCTGTCCGCGCCCCCGGTCAGCGTGGAAGTTCATGTCGGGAACGGGCTTCCCGCTTTCGCCGTCGTTGGGCTCCCCGAGGCCGAAGTCCGCGAAAGCCGCGAGCGCGTCCGTGCCGCGTTACTGCATACCGGCTTCGACTTTCCCAACCGCCGACTCACCGTCAACCTGGCACCGGCCGACCTGCCGAAGGAATCCGGGCGCTTCGATCTGCCGATCGCGCTCGGCATCCTGGCTGCGACCGACCAACTCCCGCTCGCAGCGCTGGGCAGCGTCGAGTTCGTCGGCGAACTGTCGCTGACCGGAGCGATCCGCCCGATCCGCGGAGCGCTGGCGATGGCCGTGGCGGTGGCACGCGACGAAATCGCTGATTCACTGGTGCTGCCGGCCCGCAACGCCGAAGAGGCGGCACTGGTCGACGGCCCGCGGATCCTCGCCGCTGACACGCTGGAATCGCTGGTCGCGCAACTGCGCGGCGACGCGCCGCTGCGATGCGTCGAGCGCGATATCGCCGGGGCGGCCCGAGCCGCGGCCGTCGGGAGCGAGGGAGCAGGGCGCCGAAGCGCGAGGAGCAGGAACGCGGGGAGCGAAAGCGCTGACAGCGAAAGCGCTGACAGCGAAGGCGCAGCCAGCGACTCCGGCGACTTCCGCGAGGTCCGCGGTCACCGCGGCGCCAAGCGCGCGCTCGAAATCGCTGCGGCCGGGCGCCACCACCTGCTGATGCTCGGCCCGCCGGGCGCCGGCAAGTCGCTGCTGGCCGCGCGCTTGCCATCGATCCTGCCCCCGCTCGACGACGACGAAGCGCTCGAAGCCGCCTCGGTCGCCAGCCTTTCCGGCGGCTTCCGGCCCGAGCGCTGGCGCCTGCGCCCGTTCCGCTCTCCGCATCACAGCGCTTCCACTGCAGCGCTGGTCGGCGGCGGTTCGAATCCGCGTCCCGGCGAGATCAGCCTCGCGCACCTTGGCATCCTGTTCCTCGACGAACTCCCGGAGTTCCGACGCAGCGCACTCGAAGCGCTGCGCGAACCGCTCGAGACCGGCCGCATCGCGCTGTCGCGCGCGGCGCGGCAGATCGAACTGCCGGCGCGCTTCCAGCTGATCGCCGCAATGAACCCCTGCCCCTGCGGCTATCTGGGCGACAGTCGTTGCCGCTGCACGCCCGACCAGATCTTCCGCTACCAGGCGCGGCTGTCCGGGCCGCTGCTCGACCGAATCGACATTCAGCTCAGCGTGCGGCCTGTCGACGAAACCGCGCTGACCTCGCCGCCCGACGGCGAGTCGAGCGCGCAGATCGCAGCGCGGGTCGCTGCCGCCCACCGGCGCCAGCACGAACGCCAGCGCACGCCGAACTCGCTGCTCGGGCCCGACGGGCTCGCCCGGAACTGCCCGCTCGACGACGAGTCGCTGGCGCTGCTGCACGCGGCAGCACGCCGGCTGCGCTGGTCGTCGCGGGCGCTGCACCGCGTGCAACGGCTGGCCCGCACGATCGCCGACCTCGCCGAGCGCGATGCGATCGAGGCGACCGACGTCGGCGAGGCGATCGGCTACCGCCGGGCACTCGACCCTCTGGCCGCCGGCGACCGAAGCTTCGCGCACGGCTGAGGCGGGCAAGCGAGCCCGCAGCCTCGCTATCATCGTCGCTTGCACCAGCCTGCGAGCCTCCGTCATGAACACACAGCACGCCACGCCCCTGCCGCTGTCAGGGCTCACCGTCGTCGAACTGCACGCGATCGGGCCGGTTCCGTTCGCCGGACAGTTGCTGCGTGGCCTTGGAGCCGAAGTGATCCGCGTTTCGCCGCCGCAGGATCCGGGGCTCGGCGTCGCCGTCGACCGCAAGCACGACGTGCTCAACGCAGGCAAGCAGCCGCGGCTGCTCGACCTGAAGCAGCCCGACGGACTCGCCTTGCTGCACGAACTGCTCGCCGGCGCCGACGTGCTGCTCGAAGGCTTTCGCCCCGGCGTGCTCGAACGGCTCGGGCTGGCACCCGACAAGCTGATCGAACGCCATCCGCGACTGGTTGTCGGTCGATTGTCGGGCTGGGGCGCGCGCGGACCGCTGGCACCGCGCGCCGGACACGACATCAACTACCTGGCCATCGCGGGCGTGCTCGAAGCGGTCGGCAAACGCGACGAGCCGCTGCCGCCGCTCAACCTGGTTGCCGACTTCGGCGGAGGCGCAATGCACCTGCTGGTCGGCATGCTCGCGCAACTCGTGCGCCGCGGCATCACCGGTCGCGGCGGTGTCGTCGAGACGAGCATCCTCGCCGGCTCCGTCGGCCTGACCGGGATGTTCTACGGCCTGATCGCCGACGGCCTGTGGTCGCTCGCGCGCGAGGCAAACCTGCTCGACGGAGGCGCGCCCTTCTACCGTACCTATCTCTGCGCCGACGGCCGCTTCGTCGCGGTTGGCGCACTCGAGCCGAAGTTCTACCGCCAGTTGCTCGAAGTCACGGAACTCGAAGGCGAGTTCGACGCCGCCGCGCAGTATCGCCGCGAGCAGTGGCCCGAGGCCGCCGAACGCTTCGCCCGACGCTTCGCGGAACGCACACGTGACGACTGGGCGCAGCGCGCCGAATCGTACGATGCCTGCCTGAGCCCGGTACTCGACTTCGCCGAGGCAGCCGTGCACCCGCATAACCGGGCCAACGAGCTGTTCGTGAGCGAGCCTTTCGAACAACCGGGACAGGTGCTGCGTTTCGCGGAATCGAGCGCCACAGCCGACCGAAACCGCTGAGGCCGAAGACACTGCTGACGCCGACGAGGCGCATGGCCCGGACGAAGCCGCACACCCTGGCCAGCGGCCTGATCCGATGACCAACGCTGCGCTGCTCCACGGCGTCGGCTGGGCTTTGCTCGCCGGCGCGATGTGGGGAAGCGTTTTCATCGTGCCGGCCATCCTGGCCGACTACCCGCCGGCGATCCTGTCGGTCAGCCGCTATCTGGCCTTCGGGCTGATCTCGCTGCCGCTCGCACTGGCCGCCCGTCGCGCGATCGCGCAACTGTCGCGCGCCGACTGGCGCGAGGCGGCGCGCCTGTCACTCGTCGGCAACCTGCTCTACTACGGCTTCCTCGCGGCGTCGATCCAGCTGGCCGGCCCGCCGTTGCCGACGATGATCATCGGTGCCTTGCCGGTCGTCATCGCGATCGCGTCGAACGCCGGCGAACAGGCGCTGCCGTGGCGCCGGCTGGCGCTGTCGCTGGCGGTCATCGCCGCCGGCATCCTGCTGGTCAACCGCGACGAAC
>CALLYQ010000493.1 GCA_937858875.1 uncultured Lautropia sp.
CTCTTGCGGCCTGCCGTCGAGACTGAAGCGGCGGCCGACTTGCCGCTCGCTTCGGCCTGTCCGGCCGGTTGCGTTTGTCCGTGCGCTGCATCGGTTCCGCGCGCCGCCGGCGAAGCGGCTGCCGACATGCCGGGCAGCGGGCCGGGCATCGGGATGCTGGCCATCGCCGCGTTGGCCACCTGGCCGAACTGCTTCTGCAGCATGTCCCACCAGGCGAGCGGATCGGTGCCGCTGCCGAAGGCGGCAAACGGCATCGCCGGGGATTCTTCGCCTCCGTCGTCTTGGCCGCTGTCGGCGGCCTCGCCGGTGCTTTCGGCGGACCTGGCGTCGGCGGCCGGTCTGGCGGCGCCGGCGGGTCGGGCGGCGCCGGCGGGTCGGGCAGGCGGTTCGTCGAGCTCGGCAACGCCGGCTTCGTCGGGCGGCCCGGGCGGAAAGCCGCTCTGCGCGGCGGCTGCGGCGGCCGTCACCGCTGCTGCACTCGATTCGCCGATCGAACGCAGCGTGCTCAGCGTGGATTGCTGGATCTCGAAGGCCTGGATCGTGCCGCGAAGCATCGTCAGGTTCATCGCCAGCCACTGTTCGATCGACTTCAGCTCGGCGACCCTGCGTTCGATCTCCGTGGGGTCGAGCGTGGGCGTGAGCCCGGGAGGCAGTGCGAACGAACCCCAGGCCTTTCGAACCAGCTCGAGCGTCTCGAGCAAGCCTGCGCCCTGCACGGGGTTGGTCCCGGGAATGCCCATCGAAGCCATGTCGCCGAGCCCGAATGCCTTGGCCATCTGTTGCTCCCGCACTTGCGTTGCCCCGCTCCGTAAAATAGCACGCCGCACCGGGCGCCGTCGGGCGCGCCCGGCAAGGAGAACCATTGATGTCGGACATCGAGACACTGCGCCGGATCCTGGCGACCAACAAGACGATCGCCGTCGTCGGCCTGTCGGCCGACTGGTATCGACCCAGCTATTTCGCGGCGAAATACATGCAGGAGCACGGCTACCGGATCGTGCCGGTCAATCCGCGCTACGAGGAAATTCTAGGCGAGCGCTGCTACCAGTCGCTGGTCGACATTCCGCATCCGGTCGACATGGTCGACGTGTTCCGGCGCAGCGCCGACGTGCCGCCGATCGCAGAGCAGGCGGTGGCGATCGGAGCACGCACGCTGTGGCAGCAGCTCGGGGTGGTCAGTGAAGAGGCCGACCGGATCGCTCGCGACGCAGGGCTCGATTCGGTCATGGACCGCTGCGTGAAGATCGAACACGCGCGGCTGTTCGGCGGACTGAACTGGGTCGGCGTCGATACCGGCATCGTCTCGGCGCGCCGGCCCCGGCAGTTGCCTTATTGAACAAACTGAACGAACGCGGCAGCCAGCTTCGCCTGGATTGCCTCTGTCGAATGATTCGGGAGCCTCGATGAAAGATCGCCAGTTCGGCATCGAAACCCTGTGCCTGCATGCCGGCCAGATTCCTGATCCGGCGACCGGCGCACGCGCCGTGCCGATCCACCAGACCACGTCCTTCGTCTTCGATTCGGCCGAGCACGCGGCCAGCCTGTTCAACCTGCAGACTTTCGGCAACGTCTATTCGCGGCTGTCGAATCCGACGGTCGCCGTGCTCGAGGAGCGGCTCGCGGCGCTCGAAGGCGGACGCGCCGGCATCGCCGCGGCCAGCGGCATGGCGGCCGAGATGCTGGCGATGCTCACCCTGTGCAAGCAGGGCGACCACATCGTTTCGGCCGGCACGCTGTACGGCGGCACGCGCTCGCAGTTCGGCGTGACCTTCGCGCGCTTCGGCATCGAGTGCAGCTTCGTCGAGCCCGACGACCCGGAGAACTTCCGGCGCGCGCTGCGTCCGAACACGAAGGCCGTGTTCGCCGAGACGATCGCCAATCCCCGGCTCAACGTGCTCGACATCGCGGCCGTCGCGGCGATCGCGCACGAGCATGGCGTGCCGCTGGTCGTCGACAACACGCTGGCCTCGCCGTATCTGTGTCGGCCGATCGACCACGGCGCCGACATCGTCGTGCATTCGGCGACCAAGTACCTCGGAGGGCACGGCACCACGATGGGCGGCGTCGTCGTCGAGAGCGGCCGCTTTCCGTGGGACAACGGCAAGTTCCCGGACATGGTCGAGCCCTCGCAGGGCTACCACGGCGTTCGCTTCTACGAAACCTTCGGCGACTTCGGCTTCACGATGAAGGCGCGGATGGAGACCGCGCGCACGCTGGGCCCGACGCTGGCGCCGCTGTCGGCCTGGCTGCTGCTGCAGGGGATCGAGACGCTGCCGGTGCGGATGGATCGGCACGTGGCCAACGCGATGCGCATCGCCGAATACCTGCAGGACCACCCGCTGGTGTCCTGGGTCAACTATCCGGGCCTCACGTCCAGTCCGTACCACGAACTGGCGCAGCGCTACCTGCCGCGTGGCGCCGGCGGCATCCTGAGCTTCGGCGTCAAGGCGCCGGGCGCCCGTTCGGGCGGCGACGCGATGGCCGCGGCGCGCAGCGCCGGCGAGCGCTTCATCGACGCAGCCACTTTCATGAGCCACCTCGCCAACGTGGGCGACGCCCGCACGCTGATCATCCATCCGGCATCGACGACGCATCGGCAGCTTTCGGACGAAGAGCAGCAGGCCGCCGGCGTGACCCCGGACCTGATCCGCCTGTCGGTCGGGCTCGAGTCGATCGACGACCTGATCTGGGATATCGACCAGGCGCTGGAGGCCTCGCAGCGCGACTGAGCCGGCCGGCACTCCCGGCGCAGTTTTTCTGCCGCGCTGGTCCCGCCTTTCCGGATCCGGTCGGACTTACCGCCGCGGGTCGAAGGGCGAGAGCCGGCAAGTCACTGATCGATAAAGGTTTTGGTGTCTGGCACGGATGCTGCTTGACATAGAACTCGATCAGACCGAAAGGATGCAGCATGCAGGGAGCAGGGCTTCGTCTTCAGGCCGGACAGGCAGCAGTCTTGTCGGCGCAGGTGCAGCATGGCCTGAAGATGCTTCAGATGTCGGCGCTCGAACTCGAGCAGGAAGTGGCAAAGCTGCTGGAGAGCAATCCTTTGCTCGAGCGCCCCGAAGACGTGGTCGCGGCTGCGCCGACCGAAGTGGCCGCGGATGGCCAGCCGCCGGCTGAGGCCGGTCTCGATTACGCGCTCGAGCCACCGGCCGGCGACAGTTTCAATACCGGCGCGACCTTGTCCGAACCGTCCGATGCGGCGCCAGCGTCACCGGAAGCCGTCGAGGCGGTGCCGGCCGCCGATACGCCGTCCGACTTCGGCGATGCCTGGCCGACCGGTGGTGGCCGCGGCGACGATTCGATCGATCCGGTCCTGTTGACGCCGGCCCGAGTGTCGCTGCGCGAGCATCTGCTGCAGCAGGTCAATGTCAGCGCGCTGGAACCCGGCGATGCGGCCGTCGCGAGACTGATCGTCGAGGCGCTCGACGCCGACGGCTACCTGCGCGACGACTGGCGTGACATCCTCGGCTCGGTGGCGCCGTCGCTCGCCGGCGGTTCGCTGCTCGACGAAGCCGAAGGCGACGATGACGACGGGAACTCGGCGCTCGAGGAGCAGTTCCGGCAATCCTTCGGCATCGCGCTGCGTTTCGTCCAGAGCCTCGACCCGGCGGGCGTCGGCGCGCGTTCGGTCGACGAGTGCCTGCGACTGCAGATCGAGCGCCGGCCGGAAGACCAGCCCGGACGGGCACTCGCGCTGCGCCTCGTCAGCGAATGCATCGCCCTGTTGAGCGCGCACGATGTCGGCGCGCTGACGCGCAAGCTGCAATGCACCGAGGCCGAGCTCGGCGAGGCGCACCAGCTGATCCGCAGCCTCGCGCCGCGACCTGCGCAGGCTTTCGCCGTGCAGGACAATCGCTACGTGGTCCCCGAAGTCATCGTTCGCGAGGTGAACGGCAAGTGGGTCGTGCACGTCAATCCCGACGCGAGCCCGCAGGTCAGGATCAACCGCGCCTATGCCAGCGTGGTCCGCAGCAGCCGCGGCTGGTCGAACACGCCGATGGGCGCACAGCTTTCGGAGGCACGCTGGCTGCTGCGCAATCTGCGACAGCGCGCCGACACGATCGTCCGCGTCGCCGAGTCCATCGTGGCCGCGCAGCAGCGATTCTTCGAGCACGGCGACATCGCGATCCGGCCGCTTTTCCTGCGCGACATCGCTGCGCAGACCGGCCTGCACGAGTCGACGATCTCGCGCGTGACCGCCGGCAAGTACATGGCCACGCCGCGCGGCCTGATCGAATTCAAGCACTTCTTCGGCAGCCGGCTCGAGGCCGCCGACGGTTTCCGGGTCTCGTCGCGCTCGATCCAGGTGCTGATTCGCGACATCCTGGCCGCCGAGGATCCGGCGATGCCGCTGTCGGACATCCGCCTGACCAAGGCGCTCGCGGAACGCGGCGTGAAGGTCGCCCGCCGCACGGTGACCAAGTATCGCGACGCGATCGGCATCCCGCCGGTCGACGCGCGGCGCCTGAATGCGATGGCCAATGCGTCGTCGATGCAGCCGGCGGCGCGCTGATGGGCGGCGCAGCCCGGCAGCGCAGGCCGGGAGCGCTGTCCGGCAGCGCAGCCTGGTAGCGCTGCCGCCGATCGGCACGCCGCGGCGATTCAGAACCCGCCGTACTGCTTGAGTCGGTTGTAAAGCGTCTTTGCGCTGATGCCGAGCATTTCGGCGGCTCGCTCGCGATGGCCGGCACAATGGGCCAATGTCGCGACGATCAGTTCGCGTTCGGCATCGGCGATGGTCATCCCGATCGTGATTGCGAGTGGGCGCTGCGGTGCGCTGTCCGACGCGCTGGCCACCGAGGTGGCGGTCGCTCCGGTCTCGTCGCCGCCGGTCATGGCGACTTCGCGCTGGCTCTCGTCGCGTACCGAGGTTTCGCGCAGCCACTCGCCAGTTGCAGTCGCGCTATCGCCGCCCGACGGCGCCGTGAAGCTGCCTGCGCGCGGGAGTTCCTGCGCACCAGGTGCCGCCGGCTCGGTCATCGTGCCGGCGACGTGCTCGAGCGGCAGGCAGTCGGCATCGATGAGGTCGCCTTCGGCGAGGATGAAGCCGCGATGGATCGCGTTGCGCAGTTCGCGCACGTTGCCTGGCCATGAATAGGCCTTCAGCAGTTGCGTCGCGCGCTCGGACAGGCGCTTGTTGGCGTTTTCACGCGTGTTGAGCGACTCGAGGAAGTGCTCCGCGATCAACGGGATGTCCTCGGGGCGCTCGCGCAGCGGCGGCAGCTCGATCGGAAACACCGCCAGCCGGTAGTACAAGTCTTCGCGCAGCCGGCCCTGTGCGACGGCCTCCAGCGGCACCCGGTTCGACGCGGCGATGATCCGCACGTCGCAGGACATCGGCTTGTCGGCGCCTACCGGCGTGAAGGTTCCGGTCTCGAGCACGCGCAGCAGCTTGACCTGCAGCTCGGGCGGCATCTCGGTGATCTCGTCGAGAAACAGCGTGCCGCCGTCGCTTCGTTCGAAGAAGCCGCGATGCTGGCGCACCGCGCCGGTGAAGCTGCCCTTTTCGTGGCCGAACAGTTCGCTTTCGATCAGCTGCGGCGAGATGGCACCGCAGTTCACGGCGAGGAACGGCGCCTTCGCGCGCCGCGACAGGTCGTGGATCGTATGGGCCACGAGTTCCTTGCCGGTGCCGCTTTCGCCGATGACGAGCGCAGTGACCGCAGTCGGCGCCACGCGCCCGATCTGCCGGTAGATCTCCTTCATCGGTTCCGAGCGGCCCCAGAGCCTGCCGAAGCGGCCCTCGGCCTCGGCCATCTGCTGGCCTTCCCGCAGGCGCCCGCGCGACTCGCCGCCGTTTCGCACACGGTCGAGCACCGCGCGCAGCCGGTCGACGTTCAAGGGCTTGAGCAGGTAATCGGCGGCACCGAGCCGCAGCGCCTGCACCGAGGTCTCGACGCTCGCGTGTCCGGTGATCAACACGATTTCGCATTCGCGGCTGTCGACGTTGTCGAACAGCTCCATGCCGTTGCCATCGGGCAGCGTCAAATCGAGCAGGACCACGTCAGGGGGCCGGAATGCGAGTTGCTGGCGCGCATCGCGCAGCGACTGCGCAACGGCGGTGGAGAATCCTTCGGTAGACACGACCTCGGCCAGCATGGCGGCCGAGCCGGAGTCGTCCTCGACGATCAGTGCGTGGGGCAAGGCAGGCTTTTCCTCGGGAGAACGGCACCGGCTGTGCCGGTGCTCATCGAGCATAACAGAGGGGCGCGTTCGGGCCGCGCAGGCCTGGGCGCCGCGCGCCGCCGATGGCGCTCACGCGGGGCCTGCGGCGGCGCGCGTGCGCATCCGGGACGGTGTCAGCGGTCCAGCAGCCTGTGCAGGCGCCCGAGAAGAACCGGCGGATCGACCGGCTTGTCGACGAACAGGTCGTAGCCGTTTTCGATCGCCCGGCGCCGCACGTCGGGCAGGCCATGCGCGGACAGCGCAACGGCCGGCAAGCGCGGCATTCGCCGGTGGCGCTCGAGCGCGCGGATCTCGCGAATCAGCGAGAAGCCGTCGCGGCCCGGCATCGCCAGGTCGGATACCAGCAACCGCTCGCCGCCGCTCGCCGCCCAGTCGGGATAGCGGGCGAGTGCGTCGTCGGCCGAAGTGGTCGTCTCGATCGATGCGCCGTCGGCGGCCAGCACCTGGGTCAGCACGTCGAGCATCTCGGGCCGGTCGTCGACGGCGAGCACGAATACGCCGCTCAGGCCGCTGCCGGCGGCGCCATCGATGGGCAGGCGCACGTAGCGCAGGCCCAGCGCCTCGGCGGCAGCGGCCTCGTCATAGCCGCGATCCTCGTGCGGCATGCGCAGATGGCGCCGCGACGTCTTGCGCGCGCGTCGGTCCCAGCCGGCTTGCGCTGCCGACGCGCCGTCGGCGTCTGCGAACAGGTGGAGCGAGGCGGGCGAAGAGCCGTCGGACCCGGATGACGCGTCGCCGGTGAAGTGTTGCGCCTCCGCGTGCCCGGCCCGCGCCCTGTCGGCCCACTCGACGAGCAGACGTTGTTGCTGCTCGATCGCTTGCCGCAGCCCGGCGATCGCTCGCGCGGCCAGTTCGGGGCCGCGTTGCGGCATCGACAGCAGATGCAGCCAGCCGAGCATCGCATTGAGCGGAGTTCTCAGGTCGTGCGACAGCGCGGCAAGAAAATCGATGCGATCGAGAGCGAGATCGCGATAGTCCTCCGCCTCGCCTGCTTCACGCAGGACCAGCGCACCGACCGGAGATCCGGGCGACGCGCCTGTCTCGGAGGTGACGGGTCCGCTCTCCGCCGAAGTGTCGCTGTCGGGCGCGATGTCGCCATCCGACAGGGGGCCGAGCTCGGCGCGCCAGATCGCATCGCCGACTCGCACCGGGAAGGCCGAGCCGCGGCTCGCATGTTCGAGCAACGCCTGGTGATCGAGCGTGGGATCCGCGGTGCCGCCAAGCGCCGAGAGACACTGGTGCAGCGGGCGCCCGATCCAGTCGCGAGCACGTGCAAGCCTGCGCGCAACACTGTTCAGCTGCGTGACGCGGAGGTCGCAGTCGTAGAGGATGACTGCCGAGCGGGCAAGGGATGACATCAGTGAATGGATTCCGGCAAAAAAGCTTTCTTCGGCCCTCAGCAAGCTGCGTGCCCGCAACTCGGGTTCATAGTCGCTGCCTCAGCAGGTCGAGCACGACATCCGGATCCACCGGCTTGACCAGGTGCTCGTCGCAGCCCGCCGAGCGTGCCGCTGCACGGTCCTCGGCCCTGCCGTGGCCGCTCAAGGCCACGATGAGCAGCCGGCGTGCCTGCGGCAACCGAGCGCGGGCCTGGCGCGCAACCTCCAGACCATCGAGGTCCGGCAGGCCGATGTCGAGCAGCATGGCGGCGGGCGCGTCCTCCTCGATA
>CALLYQ010000494.1 GCA_937858875.1 uncultured Lautropia sp.
CTGCGGCTGAAGCTGCTCGACCCGCTGATCGACGGCCGTGTCGCGCAGCTCGGGGTGCTGCGCGACGGCTCGCCGGGCACGCTGCCGCTCGATCTGTCCAGCCTGTCCGGGCGCGATGCCGAAAGCGATTTCCTCGACACGATCGGCATGCGCCTGGCTGCCGGCGAGGTCGCCGTCTCGGCGCTCGTCGATGGCGGCTCGGCGCAGCAGGCGGGCCTGCAGCCCGGCGACCGGCTGGAGCTGGACATCGAGGGCATCGGCCGGCTCACAAGGCGGCGCCCGATCGCGAGTTGCGCCTGCTGGTCGAACGCGAAGGCGTCGAACTCGCGCTGCGCGTCGTGCCGCAGGCGGTGGCCGGTGAAGGGCCCGACGCCGGCACCACGATCGGGCGGATCGGTGCCGCGCTTCAGGACCGCGTGCAGATGGATACCGTGCGCTACGGCCCGGTCGAGTCGCTGTGGCAGGGCGCGACGCGCACCTGGGACATGTCGGTGTTCACGCTGCGCATGCTCGGCCGCATGCTGACCGGCGAACTGTCGCTGCGCAACCTGAGCGGGCCGGTCACGATCGCCGACCTGGCCGGGCAATCGGCGCGGGTCGGATGGTTCGCCTACGTGAATTTCATGGCGCTCATCAGCATCAGTCTGGGCGTGCTGAACCTGCTGCCGATCCCGGTGCTCGACGGAGGCCATTTGGTATATTACGCGCTCGAAGCCGCCCGTGGCCGGCCCCTGTCCGAGCGCTTTCTCGAGCTCACCCAGAAGGCAGGGCTGGCCGTCATCATGATGATGATGGCCGTGGCGCTGTTCAACGACATCACCCGCCTGTTCGGTTCCTGATCAATGCCTTCCGATAGCCGCCGTCCGCGGCCCAGCCGCAGGGCGGCGCGCCTCGTGTTCGCCGCGGCGGCCGCGTTGACGCTGACGCATGCCGCCTGGGCCTTCGATCCCTTCGTCGTTCGCGACATCCGCGTCGAGGGCGTGCAGCGCACCGAGCCCGGCACGGTCTTCAGCTACCTGCCCGTGAAGGTCGGCGACACGCTGACCGAGGAGCGTGCCAGCGAAGCGGTGCGCGCCTTGTTCGCGACCGGTTTCTTCCGCGACGTGCGGCTCGAGATCGATGGCCAGGTGCTGGTCGTCTACGTCGAGGAGCGCCCGGCGATCGGCTCGGTCGACATCGTCGGCGCCAAGGAGTTCGACAAGGACACGCTCAAGCGCGTGCTGCGCGAGCAGGGCCTCGGCGAATCCCGGATCTTCGATCGCAGCGTGCTCGAGCGCGCCGAGCAGGAGATGAAGCGCCAGTACCTGGCGCGCGGCCGATACGCGGCCAGCGTCACGTCGACGGTCACGCCGCTCGAACGCAACCGCGTCGGCATCGTGCTCACGGTCGAGGAGGGTGCAACGGCGCGCATCGGCTCGATCCGTTTCGTCGGCAACCAGGCCTTCAGCGACAAGCGGCTGCTCGACGAGATGCGCCTGTCGACGCCGACCTGGTTCACCTGGTATTCGAAGGCCGACCAGTATTCGCGCGAGAAGTTCGCCGGCGACCTCGAAGCGCTGCGCTCGTTCTACCTCGATCGCGGTTACCTCGAGTTCCAGGTCGAGTCGACGCAGGTCTCGATCACGCCGGACCGCGAAACCGTCGAGCTGACGATCGCCGTGCGCGAGGGCGAGCAGTTCCGCGTCTCCGGCTTCAGCTTCGGCGGCAACCTGCTGGGCCGCGAAAGCGAGTTCGAGGATCTCGTCCAGTTGAAGCCCGGCGACGTGTTCTCCGGCTCGAAGCTGACCGCGTCGACCGATGCGATCGACGAGCGGCTCGGCGCACTGGGCTACGCGTTCGGCAACGTGAACGCGGTGCCGAACATCGACCGCGAAAAGCGCGAGGTCGAGTTCCAGATCCTCGTCGATCCGGCCCGGCGGGTCTACGTGCGGCGGATCAACGTGACCGGCAACTCGCGCACGCGCGACGAGGTCATCCGCCGCGAATTGCGGCAGTTCGAAGACGCCTGGTACGACGCCGAAAAGATCCGGCTGTCGCGCGAACGAATCGGCCGGCTCGGCTACTTCACCGACGTTCGCATCGATACGCAGCCGATCGCCGACGCGCCCGACCAGGTCGATCTGAACGTCGTCGTCGAGGAACGCCCGACCGGCAACATCACCTTCGGCGTCGGCTTCTCCAGCACCGAGAAAGTGATCCTGTCGGCGGGCCTGAACCAGCAGAACTTCATGGGCACCGGCAAGTCGCTGGGCATCGACATCAACACCAGCCGGCTGCAGCGAACGATCGCGCTCAGCTACACCGATCCGTATTTCACGCCCGACGGCATCAGCCGCAGCTTCGATCTCTACACGCGCACCTTCGACGCCTCCGAGCTCGACCTGGGCGACTACCGAATCCGCTCGAGCGGCGTGGGCTTGCGATTCGGCGTGCCCTACACCGAGCATGACCGGCTCAGCTTCGGGCTGGTCGGCGAACGCAACGAGCTCAAGCTCGGCGATCTGGCGCCCGATCGCTATGTGCGGCAGGTCGAGGATTTCGGCGAGTCGGCGACCGCGCTGCTGGCCGTGCTCGGCTGGTCGCGCGACAGCCGCGACAGTGCGATCACGCCCACGCGCGGGCGCGCACAGTCGGCCAACCTCGAGGTCGCGATCCCGCCGGCCGAGCTGCGCTACTGGCGAGCGAACTACAACCATCAGTGGTACTACCCGCTGAATCGCGACTACACGCTCGCGCTGTACGGCGACGTCGCCTACGGCAAGGCCTACGGCGGCAAGCAGTACCCGCTGTTCAAGAACTATTTCGCCGGCGGCATCGGGTCGGTGCGCGGCTTCTATCCGAGCTCGCTGGGTCCGAAGGACACCGAGGCGCTGATCCGCGGCGGCACGCGCGAAGTTCCGCTCGGCGGCCAGATGCGGGTGATCGGCAGCGCCGAGTTCATCTTCCCGCTGCCGGGTACCGGCAACGACCGCACGATCCGCTCCTTCGTCTTCTTCGACGCCGGCAACGTGTTCGACGAGGGCGACTTCGACGCCGGCGAACTGCGCTACTCGACCGGGCTGGGCCTGAACTGGCTGTCGCCGGTGGGCCCGCTGAAACTGAGCATCGGCTTCCCGATCAACAAGAAGGACGGCGACCGCACGCAGCGCGTGCAGTTCCAGATCGGCACGGGGTTCTGAGCGCCCGGGCCGCGCGGTGCGATCCGCGCCGCGATTGCCCGGTGTCGGCTGTGCGACAATTCCCGATCGTCGTCCTTCGCGCATTCAAGCAGGAACATCCTTGATGAAGTTTTCCAGAATCGTCGTTGCCGGCCTGTTGGTCGCCGCCACTTCCGTCGCGGTCGCGCAGCAGGCCAAGATCGGATTCGTGAACACCGAGCGCATCCTGCGCGACGCCGCTCCGGCCAAGGCGGCCCAGCAGAAGCTCGAGCAGGAGTTCGCCAAGCGCGACAAGGACCTGCAGGACGTCGCTTCGCGCCTCAAGACGATGGGCGACCGCCTGGAGCGCGATGCGGCGGTCATGTCCGACAGCGACCGGCAGCGCCGCCAGCGCGAATACGCCGATCTCGAGAAAGACTTCCAGCGCAAGCAGCGCGAATTCCGCGAAGACCTGAACCAGCGCCGCAACGAAGAGCTGGCCAAGGTCATCGAACGCGCGAACCAGGTCATCAAGCAGATCGCCGAGCAGGAGAGCTACGACCTGATCCTCCAGGAGGCGGTCGTCGTCAGCCCACGAGTCGACATCACCGACAAGGTGCTGCAGTCGCTGACGGCGGGCGGCAGGTGATGCCGGCCAGCGCGACGGCGTTGCCGCTTTCGGCGGCCGGTTCGCGGCAATGGATCCGCTGAGCGACCCGCCGAGCCTGGCGACGGTCGCCGCGCTGATCGGTGCCCGCATCCTGCGCGGCGATCCGAAGCGGCCCGTGCACCGGCTGGCAGCACTGGCCTCGGCTGGCCCCGGCGACATCTCGTTCCTGTCCGAACAGCGCTACGCGGCGCAGGCGCGCGCCACCGCGGCCGGTGCCGTGGTCGC
>CALLYQ010000495.1 GCA_937858875.1 uncultured Lautropia sp.
GACTTGACTCCAGGAGCTTCGAGACGCCCATCGCAGACATTCGAGCCGTCCTCGACGCGCGCTGGGACCAGGATCTCGTGCCTCGGCTGATCGACTATGTGAGGGTGCCGGCCAAGTCGCCGATGTTCGACGACAACTGGGCCGAACGCGGCGAGCTGTCCTCGGTCGTCGAAGAGGCCCGGCGCTGGGCACAGTCCTTGGGCATCGCCGGGCTGAAGCTCGAAATCGTGACGCTGCCGGATCGCACCCCCTGCCTGTTCTTCGACGCGCCGGCCACCGGCGGGCTCGGCAACGAACGGACCGTGCTGTTCTACGGCCACCTGGACAAGCAGCCCGAGATGAGCGGCTGGCGCGAGGGTCTCGGGCCGTACAAGCCGGTGCTCGAAAATGGCCGCCTCTACGGTCGCGGTGGCGCTGACGACGGCTACGCGGTCTACGCGGCGCTGTCGGTGATCCAGGGGCTGGACGCGCAGGCGATCTCGCGACCGCGTTGCATCGGGCTGATCGAGACCTCGGAGGAGTCGGGCAGCCCAGACCTGCCCGCCTATCTCGAAGCGCTGGCGCCGCGCTTCGGCGACGTG
The DNA here is from genome assembly GCA_937858875.1 of uncultured Lautropia sp. Lineage (GTDB taxonomy): Bacteria > Pseudomonadota > Gammaproteobacteria > Burkholderiales > Burkholderiaceae_E > Zeimonas. The sequence goes on from CALLYQ010000495.1 coordinate 582, forward strand.
CAACTGGTCTGCGCGCTCGATTCCGGTTGCGGCAACTACGATCAGCTCTGGGTCACGAGCTCGCTGCGCGGGCTGGCCGGCGGCACGCTCACCGTCGACATCCTGCGCCACGGCGTGCACTCCGGCGCAGCCAGCGGGCTCGTGCCGTCGAGCTTCCGGATCGCTCGCCAACTGCTCAGCCGGCTCGACGATCCGGCAACGGGTCGCGTGCTGCTTCCCGAACTGCACGCCGAGATCCCGGCCGCGCGGCTCGAACAGGCCCGGCAGGCCGGCGCGATCCTCGGCGACACGGTCTGGCAGCAGTTCCCTTGGGCGTCATGCGAACACCTGCCGCAGCCGAAGGTCGAGGGGCTCGACGCGGCCGCCCGGCTGCGCGCAGCCGCCGCCTCGCACGCCGCACCCGCACACCTGCAGGCGCAGCCGACGACGACCGATCCGGTCGAGGGGCTGCTGAACCGGACCTGGCGTCCGGCGTTGTCGGTGATCGGCGCTGCCGACCTGCCGCTGCCGCGCGATGCCGGCAACGTGCTGCGCCCGCGCACCACGCTGAAGCTGAGCATGCGACTGCCGCCGACCGTCGACGCGGAGCGCGCCACCGCCGCGATGAAAAAGGCGCTCGAGAGCGATCCGCCCTACGGCGCCCGCGTGCACTTCGAAGCCGACCATGCCGCCGATGGCTGGAGCGCGGCACCGACCGCGCCGTGGCTTGCGCGCGCGCTCGACGATGCATCGCAGCGGGCGTTCGGCCGGTCCGCCGCATGGATCGGCGAGGGCGGCACGATTCCGTTCATGGCGATGCTCGGCAGGCATTTCCCCCAGGCGCAGTTCGTCGTTACCGGCGTGCTCGGACCTCAAAGCAATGCGCACGGCCCCGACGAGTTCCTGCACATCGGCTACGCGAAGCGGCTGAGCGTCGCGGTGGCGTCGTTGCTGACCGCGGTGCCGTGATCAAGCGCTGAGCGCACGCGCCTGGGGATCGAGCATCGCTCGAGTCTCCGGGTTTCGATTCGGGGTTTCGACTATACGGCGATGTACCGGCCGGGCCGGTGGTTGATCGCGAGCGTCAGGTTCAGCGAGAGTGCGCCGATCAGCGAGATCGCGATGACCGGCGGCGAAACGACGCTCAGCGACAACAGCAGGATCGCCGTGTCCAGTCCGAGCTGCACCCAGCCGGCACGCCAGCCGAAGCGTTCCTGCAGATAGAGCACCAGCACGTTGAAGCCACCGAGGCTGCCGCGGTGGCGAAACAGGATCAGCAGGCCGACACCGACCAGCAGGCCTGCGACCAGCGCGGCCCAGGCCGGCTGCACGCTGGCGAAGCCCAGCCATGGCCGCTGGATCTCGGTGGCCGCAGAGACCAGTGCGACGGCAGTCAGCGTGCGCGCCGTGAAGCGCCAGCCCATGCGCATCGCGGCGAGCGCCATGAACGGCAGGTTCACCAGCAGGAAGGCGGGCCCGAAGCTGATCTCGAAGCCGTACGACAGCAGCAGCGCGAGGCCGGCGGTGCCGCCGGTCATCAGCCCCGCGTGCTCGAACAGGGCGATGCCCAGCGCGATCAGGATGGCCGCCGACAGAAAGGCGACCGCGTCCTCGAAGGGCGTATGGCGCAGCGCGTCGGCCGATTTCGGCCCGATTCCAATGCTCATTTGCGAGCAGATGCTAGCAGGCCGCCGGGGAGCCGAGGCGGCCTCGTTTGACACCGATGCAGGTTCGTGTCGACGCCCACGGAGCGGAACGGGCCGAAGCGATTTGCATTGACATCCCGATGACAATCTTCCTACGCTTTTCGGCAGCGCCGCCCCCGCCTGCCATGCAGCCGGCTCCACGGCTGCGCAACAACGATCCCGGGAGGATTCGATGCATATCGGACTCAAACCGCTCGTCCGGGCGGTCGCACTGGGCGGCGCGGCGCTCTGTCTCGTGACCGCCTGCAGCAACGACGATGACGACGACGACTTCGGCGAAGTCGCGGTCGAGGTGCGTTCGTCGAGGCCGGATTTCGTTTCGGGGGGCAATGCTCTGGTCGACGTCTCGCTCCCCAGCGGTGCGGCTGGATCGCCGGGCGCGGCCCTGAAGGTCACCTTGAACGGCAACGACGTCACTTCGGTCTTCGAGGAGCTTTCGCCCGATCGTCGCCGCGGGCTCTTGACCGGACTCGTCGATGGCGACAATACGCTCGTCGCCAGCTTCGGTGGCCGCTCGAACACGGTCATTCTCAAGAACCACCCGATCGAAGGCCCGATGTTCTCGGGTCCTCACGAAACGCCGTTCTTCTGCCAGACCGACAGCTTCGCCTTGCCCGACGGATCCACGCTCGGGCCGGCGCTCGACGCGAACTGTTCTGCGCCGACCGTCGTCCAGTACGTCTATCGGACCACGTCGGCGACCACGCCGGCCTTCCGGCCGCTGGCCGATCCGGCGCAGTTGCCGGACGATGCCGCCAAGGTGTCGGTCGACGGGCGCGAGGTGCCGTACGTGGTCCGCGTCGAGACTGGCACGATCAATCGCGCCATCTATCAGATCTCGGTGCTGCACGACCCGGCCAGCGATCCGGCGCCGTCTCCGACCACTGCGCCGCAGGGCTGGAACGAACGCCTCGTCTACACCTTCGGCGGCGGATGCACGGGCGGCTGGTACCGGCAGGGCAATACCACGGGCGGCGTGCTCGACGACAACATTCTGAAGCAGGGCTATGCGATGGCCTCGGCTTCGTTGAACGTGTTCGGCAACAACTGCCAGGACCTGAGCGCCGCCGAAACGATGGCGATGGTCAAGGAGCACTTCATCGAGGTCTGGGGGCCGCCGCGGTACACGATCGGCTGGGGCTGCTCCGGCGGTTCCTACCAGCAGCACCAGATCGCCGACAACTACCCGGGCCTGCTCGACGGCATTCTGCCGGGCTGCAGCTTTCCGGAGGTCGGCTTCGCCACGGTGAACTCGATCACCGATGCGCGGCTGCTGAATCACTACTTCACCGACACCGCACCCGGCCTGTTTTCCGAGGAGCAGCAACGCCAGGTCACCGGTTTCCTGAATCTCGAAACGATGCGTACGCCGACGGTCAACCAGGGCGCGCTGCGGATCAGTCCCGATTTCTATTGCCCGGCGATCCTGCCCGTCGAAATGCGCTACGACCCCGTCAGCAATCCGACCGGCGTGCGCTGCAGTGTCCAGGATCACACGGTCAACGTGTACGGACGCGACCCTGACACCGGCTTCGCGAGGCGTGCGCTCGACAACGTCGGCATCCAGTACGGCCTCGAGACGCTGGCGAGCGGCACGATCAGCGTCGACCAGTTCCTCGACCTGAACGAGAAGATCGGTGGCTACGACGCCGATGCGAGATTCCAGCCGCAGCGCACGGTGACCGACCTGCAAGCCACGCGAGTGGCCTACACCAGCGGTCGCCTCACCAATGGCGGTGGCGGGCTGAAGGACGTTCCGATCATCGATTACCGGGCCTACTCCGACGACAATCCGATCGGCGACATCCATCTGCGCTACCACTCGTTCTCGGTGCGCGAGCGGCTGGTGAAGGCCAACGGACACGCGGACAACCACCTGATGCTGGTCGAGGACTTCCGCTATGGCTACTACTCGAGCGCCAGTCCGATGCTGCTCGGGGCGCTGAAGTCGATGGACGAATGGCTGGCTCGGATCGCGGCCGACACGAGCAACGACCCGCAGTCGGTCAAGGTCGTGCGAAACAAGCCGCCGACGCTGGTCGAAGGATGTCTGACACGCGATCCGGCGGCGCCCGTCTTCATCGCCGAGCCGCAGATTCGCGGGCAAGGCCAGTGCGAAGCGCTGTATCCGTCTGCACCGGCGCCGCGTGAGGTCGCCGGCGCCGACGTGGCCAGCGACATCATCAAGTGCCAGCTGAAGCCGCTCTCTGCCGGCGACTACCCGGTGAGCTTCGATTCGGCGCAATGGGCACGGCTGCAGGCGGTATTTCCGACCGGGGTCTGCGACTGGAGCAAGCCGGGCGTCGAGCAGCAGGGCCTTGCAGGTACCTGGCAGGTCTTCTGACCTTGGAGAACCCAACCCATGCCTCGCTTCGCCGCCAACCTGTCGACGATGTACACCGAGCTGCCGTTCCTGCAGCGCTTCGATGCCGCCGCGAAAGACGGCTTCCCGGCTGTCGAGTGCCAGTTCCCCTACGAAAAGCCTCCCGCCGAGGTCGCTGCGGCGCTGCGCGGGGCAGGGCTCGAGCAGGTGCTGATCAATGCGCCGGCCGGCAATGCGGCGGCCGGCGAGAGAGGGCTGGCGAGCCTGCCGGGTCGGGAGCGCGAGTTCGACGCGGCCCTCGATCGTGCGATCGAGTACGCGCAGGCACTGGACTGCTCGCGCGTCCATTTGATGGCCGGGCTGCTGGCCGATGAATCGAAACGCAACGAGCAGCTCGCCACCTATGCGGTGAACCTGCGCCATGCGGCT
>CALLYQ010000496.1 GCA_937858875.1 uncultured Lautropia sp.
TCGCGCCGGCTGGCTGCGCGCATCATCACTGAGCCTGCTCGGTCGATGCCGCCTGCCGGCCCGCCTGGCCCCGCAGGCCGGGTATCAGAGAGAGCCCGGCCGGAGGCCCGCTGGCGCGACCAGGCCGGCGCAGGCGACCGATACGCAAGGCTGGGCCGAGACGATGACGATCGCGGTCGACGACCGGCCAGCGGCCGTGCCGCTGTCGGCGACGCCGGCCGTCGCCTTGATCTCGCGCTTGCGCACGGCCGCCGTCAGCCGCGACGATGCCGCGCGCTGGCTCTGCGTGCTGGTCGCCGGCACCGCGCCGGACCTCGTTTTCGACGAGCCCGATCCGCGCGTCGCCGCTGCGTTGCGCTGGCTGCTGGCCCCCGAAGGCGCCGCGTTGCGCGTGCCGGTGCTCGAACTGATGCTGGCGCGCCTGCGCCGTTGGAGCAGCGCGCACCGGCGTGAAATGCTCGAGCGCTGCCGCCGCGCGCTCGAGCAGGACCGGCGCGCCGACTCGGCCGACTGGGTGCTGTACACGCTGGCGCGTCATCGCCTGATGACCCCGGTGGGCAGCGCACGCAATCGCGCCGCGTCGGCGGGGCGGATGGCGCACGGCCGGGCGCTCGCCGCGCTGTTCGCGATGGCTGCGGCGATCGGCGAGGCCTCGCTGCGCACGACGCGCGATACGCTGGCGGAGACCGCTGCACTGCTCGACGTGTCGCCACCGGCTGCGACGCCCGACGAACTCGACACGACCGAGCTGGCCCGTGCACTGGATCTGCTGGTGTCGCTGCCGGCGACCGACAAACCGGTGCTGCTGCGGATGCTGTTGCGGATGGCCCGCACGCCGGGCGATCCCGATTTCGGCGCATTCATCCGGGCGGTCGCCGCGGCGATCGACTGTCCGTTGCCGCGCGAGCAGTGGTAAGCAGGTCGCGAGGCCCGACTCGGTGTTCGGCCCTTTCGAACGCGCCAGCCCGATCGTTCCGATTGCAAACGGCAGGGGCAGCGGCGAGATGCGCTTGGCCTTGACGCCGGCGAAGCGCCGACGCTAGGCTCCACAAGTTAACTATTCCAGTCCCGGGGCGTCGCTCGGCGACCCCGAATCCGAGGAGGCAACGATGAAGCGCCGTACGCTCGTCACGGCCGCGGCAGGTGCCGCGCTGTCCGCAGCAGTATTCCAGGTCCCCGCGTTCGCGCAGGACGCGCCGATCAAGATCGGCGTGCCGACCGCCGTGCAACTGCAGGTCGGTCGCGACACGCAGGCCGCCATCGAGATGGCGATCGAGGACATCAACGCCAAGGGCGGCGTGCTGGGGCGCAAGCTGCAGATGGTCGTCGCCGACGAAACCGAGCTGCCCGAGACCGGCATCAACGCCGTCAAGAAGCTGACTGCCGAAGACAAGGTCGACGTGCTGATCGGCGGCTACACCAGTGGTGTCACGCTCGCGCAGTTGCCGCACATCTCGCGTGCGAAGACGATCTATCTCGGCGTCGGCGCGGCCTCGCCCGCGATCACGCAGCGCGTCAAGAAGGATTACGACGACTTCAAGTACGTATTCCGCGTCGGTCCGATCCACGCCGGCCACCAGGCCCGCCAGCTCACCAGCTTCCTGTCCGATTTCGTCGGCGGCCAGCTCGGCTACAAGAAGGTCGCGATCGTCGGCGAGAACGCCAAGTGGGTGCAGGATCTCGTTCCCATCCTGAAGAAAGGCGCGGCCGAGGCCGGCGTCGATGTCACCTTCACCGAGCTGTTCGACACGAAGACTTCGGACTTCTCGCCGCTGTTCTCGAAGGTTCGCGATTCGGGCGCGCAGTTCCTGACCGTGATCCTGTCGCACGCTTCGAGCGACGTGTTCGCCAAGCAGTGGCATGATGCGCGCTTCCCGATGCCCTACGGCGGTGTCGACGTCAAGAGCATGGACGGCGACTTCTGTTCGCGGATCGACGGCAAGTCGATTTCGCAGATCGCAGGCAACTTTGCGGTCAGCGCGCCGATCACGACGAAGACGGTCGGATTCTTCGACGCGTTCACGAAGCGCACGCAGCGCCAGCCGGTCTACACCGCCTACTTCGCGCACGATGCCGTGCATCTGTACGCCGAAGCGGTCGCCCGCGCCGGCAGCACCGATCCGCAGAAGGTCATCCCCGAGCTCGAAAAGACCAGCTACGAAGGCATCGCGGGCCAGATCGAGTTCGACGAAATGCACGACGTGAAGGCCGGCGGCAAGAACCCGAACCTGCTGTTCGCGCAGTGGCGCGACAACTGCGAGCGCGAGGTCGTGT
>CALLYQ010000497.1 GCA_937858875.1 uncultured Lautropia sp.
GCGCGAAGCGCCTACGAGGCGGGTGCGAGTTTGCGAGGTCGGAGCGGGCGGGCGTAGCCCGACCCCGCGAAGCGGGGCCGACCTCCGGGGACGGAGGAAAGGCACTGGCGCCGCTCAGCGGGCAAGCAGTTACCGAAGCGAATCAACTGCCGCGCGTCACCGGCATCTGCACCTTGTCCGCCGCGCCCGGAATCGCCATGTGGCGCGCGAGTTCCAGCTTGGCGACCGCGTTGCGGTGCACCTCGTCGGGACCGTCGGCCAGGCGCAGCGTGCGCTGGTGCGCGTACATCGACGCCAGCGGGAAGTCGTCGCAGACGCCGCCGCCGCCGTGCGCCTGGATCGCCCAGTCGATGATCCTGGTCGAGACGTTCGGCGCGACGACCTTGATCATCGCGATCTCGGCCTTGGCGACCTTGTTGCCGACCGTGTCCATCATGTAGGCGGCTTTCAGCGTAAGCAGGCGCGCCTGTTCGATCATGATCCGCGATTCGGCGATCCGCTCGTGCCAGACGTTGTGCTGCGAGATCGCCTTGCCGAAGGCCACGCGCGAGCTCAGCCGCTTGCACATCAGTTCGAGCGCACGCTCGGCCGCGCCGATCGAGCGCATGCAGTGGTGGATCCGGCCGGGGCCGAGGCGGCCCTGAGCGATCTCGAAGCCGCGGCCTTCGCCGAGCAAGATGTTGTCGACCGGCACGCGTACGTTCTCGAACAGCACCTCGCAGTGACCGTGCGGGGCGTCGTCGTAGCCGAAGACGCTGAGCGGGCGGATCACGGTGATCCCCGGCGTGTCGGCGGGGACCACGATCATCGACTGCTGCTCGTGACGGCCGGCATCCGGGTTCGTCTTGCCCATGAAGATGTAGATCTTGCAGCGCGGATCGCCGGCGCCCGAGGTCCACCACTTGCGTCCGTTGATCACGTATTCGCCGCCGTCACGCGTGATGCTCGCCTCGATGTTCGTGGCGTCGGACGAGGCGACCGCCGGCTCGGTCATCGCGAAGGCCGAGCGGATCTCGCCGCGCAGAAGGGGGTCGAGCCAAGCGCGCTTGATCGACTCGCTCGCGTAGCGCTCGAGCGTTTCCATGTTGCCGGTGTCGGGCGCCGAGCAGTTGAAGATCTCCGGTGCCCAGCTGATGCGGCCCATGATCTCGCACAGCGTCGCGTAGTCGAGGTTCGACAGCCCCTCGGGCACGCGCTCGGACTTCGGCAGGAACAGGTTCCACAGGCCCGCTTCGCGTGCCTTCGGCTTGAGTTCTTCGATGACCTTCGTCGGCACCCAGGCGTTGCCGGCCCGACGATTGGCTTCGACTTCCTCGTGGTAGCGGTGTTCGTTCGGATAGACGTGCTCGTCCATGAACGCGAGCAGCTTCTGCTGCATCTCCTTGCACTTCGGTGAAAAGTCGAACTCCATTTCTCTCTCCTGTTGAAAGTTCGTGGTCGCGATGTCCGGCAGTGCCAGCTCGGGGCGGCTGAATGGCCGCGGACGATTCGCTCGTACGCTTCAGCGCACCCGCTGCGCGATCTCCCATCCGAGCTCGGCAAGCGGACGAGCGCGGCGCCCTTGCTCGAGTGCGCTTGCGCTCGAGGCGGTGCCGTCGACGGCGCGCTTCATGATCCCTTGCAGGATCGCTGCCAGCCGGAACATGTTGTAGGCGATGTAGAAATCCCAGTTCGCCATGACCGCGTCGACTTCGCGCCCGGTGCGCTTGCAGTAGGCCTCGATGTATTCGCGCTCGGTCGGGATGCCGAGCGCCTTGTGGTCGAGCCCGCCGATGCCGCGGAACTTGCCGGGCTGGATGTGCCAGCTCATGCAGTGATAGGAGAAATCCGCCAGCGGGTGGCCGAGCGTGGACAGCTCCCAGTCGAGAATCGCCAGGACCTTCGGTTCCTTGCGGTCGAACATCAGGTTGTCGAGCCGGTAATCGCCGTGCACGATCGTGGTTTCGTCGCCGGCCGGCACATGATGCGGCAGCCATTCGATCAGCCGGTCCATCGACTCGATCTTCTCGGTTTCCGAGGCCTGGTACTGCTTGCTCCAGCGGCCGATCTGGCGCACGAAGTAGTTGCCGGGCTTGCCGTAGTCGGCCAGGCCGATCGCGACGTGGTCGACCGAATGCAGCGCGGCGATCACGCGGTTCATCTCGTCGTAGATCGCGCTGCGCTCGGCGTTGCTGATGCCGGGCAGGCCCTGTTCCCACAGCACGCGGCCGTCGACGAACTCCATCACGTAGAACGCGCGGCCGATCACCGACTCGTCTTCGCACAAGGTGTAGACCTTCGCCACCGGCATGCCGGCTCGACCGAGCGCTTCGAGCACGCGGTACTCGCGCTCGATCGCATGGGCCGACGGCAACAGCTTGGCGACGGGGCCCGGCTTGGCGCGCATGACCCAGCTCGCCCGCGGCGTGATCAGCTTGTAGGTCGGGTTCGATTGGCCGCCCTTGAACAGCTCGACGCTCAACGGGCCTTCGAAGCCGTCGATCCGCTCGCGCAGGTAGCGCTCGAGGGCGCCGACGTCGATGCGGTGACGCTCGGGTACTTCGCTGGTGCCGGTGTTGGCTTGCTGGGCGCCGCCTTCGTTTGCGGCAGCCGTGTTGGCGGGCTCGGTCAAGAGTCCTTCCTCCGATTCTGATGGTTCTGGCACGAAATGCCTGGACGGCGCCCGTTGCCGCAGCGTGGCTTGCGCGACGGGAGCAGCATAGCGGGCAACTCAGGCCCCGTGGAAGCGCGGCGGTCTCTTCTCCAGGAAAGCGCCGATGCCTTCGCGTGCATCGTCGTGGAACAGTGCGGCCACGAAGTTCTCGCGCTCGCGCACCAGCTGATGTGCGAAGGTGTCGCGCTGGCCGGCCGTCAGCAGCGACTTGATCCGGCCGAGCGCGAAAGCCGGTCCGTCGGCCAGTGCGTTGGCCCGCGCGACCGCCGCGCGCAGCGCGTCGCCCGGTTCGGTCACTTCGTTGACGAGGCCCAATGAATGCAGGCGCTGCGCCGATACGGGCTGACCGGTGGCCAGCATCTCGTAGGCCAGCGGATAAGGCAGGCGGGTGCCCAGCCAGTAGCTGGCGCCGCCGTCGCAGGTCAGGCCGACCTTGACGTAGGCCATGACGAAACGGGCGTTGTCAGCGGCGATGACCATGTCGCAGGCCAGGACGATCTCGAAGCCACCGCCCGTGCCCTCGACACCGCCGTGGCCAAGGCCGAGGCTATGGCAGCTGCTATTTCTGCTGAG
>CALLYQ010000498.1 GCA_937858875.1 uncultured Lautropia sp.
CGCGACGCGCTGACGCTGCGCGGCGGCTACTACGACGTGCCGCCGCTGGTCTGCTACCTGGATCGCGGCGTCGGCGCCGCGATCCGGCGAGCGCGCACGCGGATGCCCGGCGGCGGGGCGAATCCGGTGGCGATCATCCGGGTGCCGCGCGAGCGGATGATCGGCAGCGGCATCGCCTCGTCGCTGATCCACGAGGTCGGCCACCAGGCGTCGGCGCTGCTGGACCTGACCGCCTCGATGCGCGCGCAACTGCGCGGGCTGCAGCGCGGAGCCGCGTCGACGGCCTGGCAACTGTTCGATCGCTGGATCAACGAGATCCTCAGCGACTTCTGGGCCTGCGCGCGGATCGGCATAACGGCGACGCACGGGCTGATCGGCGTGGTCAGCCTGCCGCGACCCTTCGTGTTCCGGTTCAGTCCGGACGATCCGCATCCGATTCCGTGGATTCGCGTGCGCCTGTCCTGCGAGATCGGCCAGGCGCTGTTCCCGCATCCGCAATGGCGCCGCCTGTCGGACTTGTGGGCGGCCTGCTATCCGTTGGCCGGCCTGGCCCCCTCGCGTCGCACCTTGTTCGCCGAACTCGAGGCGGCGATGCCGGGCTTCGTCGGCCTGTTGGTCAATCATCGCCCGGCGGCGCTGCGCGGCCGCTCGCTGTCCGAGGCGCTCGAGGTCGATGAGCGCAGTCCGGCCAGGCTGTCAGCGCTGTTCCTGCAATGGCGCCGGGCGCCCGAGCGCATGTACCGGGCGGCGCCGTCGCTGGTATTCGCCGTCGTCGGGCAGGCGCGCGCCGACGGGCGGCTGAGCCCGGAAGAGGAAAACCATCTGCTCGCAAAGCTGCTGACCCACTGGGCACTGCGCAACGCGCTCGTGCCGGCCGCCGATGACCGGCGGCAAATCCGCTTCGACGATTCCCACAGGAGGCTGACATGAGCACACGTCATCCCGTCACCGACCCCGGGCAACCCAATGCGGACCCCGGCCCAGTCCCTGGCCCCGTCTCCGGTCCGGCCCATCCCGGCTGGCTGCGGATCACCGTCATCGACAAAGGCGACGACCGTCCGGCGAATCCGGTCGCCGACGCGAGCCTGAGCCTGTACCGGGTCGCTTACGCGCAGGACACCCCGCGCAAGGGCGGCAAGCGCGACCATGAACGGCCGGTCACCGGCCGCGTTCGCACGGCGATGACCGACCGCCACGGGCGCGCCCGTTTCGACGACCTCGAGCCGGGAAGCTACCTGGTCTGGTTCGACCATGCGCCGAGCCCGCCGCCGCTGCCCGTCGAGGTCGAGCCGGGCTGCGCGAGCGAGGCCTGCTTCGAGATCGGCTTGAACGCTCAGGCGACGATCCGTTTCCATCGCGACGACTGCACGCCGATCGACTGCGGCGAACCGCGGGCGCTGGACATCGTCGAGGTCGCGGTGAGTTTCGACGATTCGGCGCGGCGCACGCCGGAAGAGGTTTCGCTGATCGTGCCGCCGGGAGCGCGCATCGATCCGAACGACCGATTCGCGTTTCGCTGGCAGATCCCGTCGGCCGGCAATCACGAACTGGGCTGGGGCCTGCGCCTGGCCACCTCGGCCGGCGCGCCGCGGGATACGCCGGCGGCCCGCCTGATGGCGCGGCAGGATTTCATCGCCAACGAACGCGTGGCCCAGCCGGTCAGCGGCAATCTCGGCGTCGCGCTGTCGCGTTCGTCCACCGCGACGACGACCGACATCGCGCTTTGGCAGGCGATCCTGCGCAGCACCGAGCGGCTGTCGTTCAACCAGTACCTGCGCTTCATGAACTCGCTGTTCTGCGGCGACGACGACGGTCGTGGCGACTTCGAGCGCGCGCGGGCGCGCTTCGATCAGATCCGGCCGCTGCGGCTGCTGCCGTTCAACGATGCCGATGCGTATCGCGTCGTCAAGGCGGCGACCGAAGCGTACGTGATGGTCAATTGCGGGATCGTCCGGTCGCCGGGCTTCTTCGGGCGCCGGCGCGACGAGGCCTACCTGCAGCTGCGCGACCTGCCGGCGCCGCTCGACGGGCTCGACGACTACCTGGTCGACGTGCCGGGCGTCGACGGCGGCGTGCTGCCGTACCTGGCCGTGATCCGCTCGAAGCTGCCCGACATCTCGATCAAGCTCAGCCCGATCGACGTGCCGGCCGAGGTGGCCGGCGACTGCCACGGCATCCTGCAGGAGAAGCTGACCCATCCCTGCCTGCTCGAGCTGATCTGGTCGTACTGGCACGAAGAGGGAATGCTCGTGCAGACGATCGCCAATATCGCCCGGCGTTTCCAGAACGTGCGCGGGCCCGGCGACCGCGACCCGCTGGCCAACCTCGAGATCGATCCGCTGCGGCCGCTGTCGAACCTGCTGTGGGGCTACACGCTCGACGAGCAGCACCGGCTCAGCGTCGTGCGGCGCAACTACGAGTACGACCACCACTACGGCCTTCGCCTGGAGGGCAAGGCGGTACCGCGGCTGCGCGGCGCGGACAGCCGCTCGCGCTTCATCGAGGCCTTCCACAACCTGCTTCGCGCCTGCGCCGTCTTCTACCGGCAGGACGACGACACGACGGTCAAGGCCGACGCGTTCCCGGTGCTCAATGCACTGAAGGAAGTGCACCTGATCCTGTCGCAGGGCGCGCACAACCAGTTCGGCGACCTGCCGTCGACCGCGCGCATCGAGATGTTGCTGCAGCAGTGGCTGTTGGCGCGGCCCGAGTTCCGCGAGTTCCTGCCGACCCGGATCATGGTCGCGTATCCGGAGCCGTGGATGGATCGCGTCGACGCGATGAAGAAGATGCAGGGCTGGACCGAAACCAGCGTCATGCACTTCCGCAACCTGGCGGTGTTCGGCGAGCAGGTGCTGCTGTCGATCCGCTGGGGTCACTGGAGCGACGTCCAGGAGCCGCTGCAGGCCTTCAACTGGGCCCGCTTCTTCCGGCCGCAGATCCAGGGCTACGTGCACGCCTACCGTTCGGCCACCGGCGTCGACCTGACCGCCGAAATGATCGACGTGAAGGCGGAGGCCATGCTGCCGTCGATCCTTCTGCAGCGCCGGCTGTCGGAACAGCAACGCGTCGCCTGAACCGGTGCAGAGGCTGCCATGATCGACTTCACGTCGGCCCTGTACCTGGGGCTGCATCACCCGAGCGTCTCGCTTGCGGGTTGGGACGCGCTGACGCTCGGCCGGCCGGCCGCCTTGTCCGAACCGCCGGGGAGCCGCCTGCTCGCCGGCGAACTGGCGCGGCTGCAGGGCTGCGAGCGAGCGACGCTGCTGCCGTCGACCTGGCACCTGTTCTGGGACCTGCTGCAATGGCTGCGGCGGCAGGCGCCGAGCATCGCGCTGCTCGATGCGGGGAGCTATCCGATCCTGCACTGGGCGGCGGCGGGGCTTCGGGCGGCTGGCTGTCCGGTCGCGCACTTCGCTCACCACGACGCTGCGGCCCTGGCCGACTCGGTACGCCGGGGCGTCCGTGCCGGCCGGCGTCCGATCGTGCTGGCCGACGGCTATTGCCCGGCTTGCAACCGCCCGCTGCCGCTGGCCGCCTACGCCAGGATCTGTGCCGCCGGCGACGGCCTGCTGGTGATCGACGACACGCAGGCGCTCGGTGTCCTCGGTGCCGCGCCCGAGCGGGCCTGCCCGTACGGCAGGGGTGGCGGTGGCTCGCTGCGCTGGCACGGGCTGTCGTCTGGCGCGGGCATCGCCGTCGGTGCGTCGCTGGCCAAGGGATTCGGGGCCCCGCTGGCCGTGCTGGCCGGGTCGCGCGAACTGGTCGAGCGCTTCGAACGGGGCATCACCACGCGCCTGCACTGCAGCCCGCCGTCGGCGGCGGCGATCCGGGCGGCGCGTGCAGCACTGCGGATTTCGCACGCCTGCGGCGACATGCTGCGCTCGCAGCTTCTGCGGATGGCCGGCGCGCTTCGGCGGACGCTCGCCGAACGCGGGCTGGCCGCGTCGGGCAGCCTGCCTTTTCCGGTGCAATCGTTTGCGCTCGGCCGAGCGACCGGCGTCGACCGACTGTACCGCCGCCTGCTCGACGCCGGGATCCGGGCGTTGCTGACGCGCGGCTGCCGGGCAGCCGGTTGTGCCGCGCAACTGACATTTCTTCTGACCGCACAGCACAGGCCGCGCGACATCGCCAGGGTCGGAGCAGCCCTCGCCGCCGCGCTGCCGCTTCGGGAGCACTGAGATGAGAAACGCCGATGCATTGCGAGGCGGACCGTTCGGCAGCCCGCAGGAGTTCGAGTTCGAAGACGAGTTCGACGGCGAGTTCGACGGCGAGTTCGACGAAGTGTCGATGGAGGACGAAGCCGGCCGACGAAGCGGCGGCGCTGGGCGGCGTTCGCCGTCGCGGATGGGTGGCGCGCGCTCGGGAGGTGCGCGGCGAAGTGGTGCGCGCCCGGGTAGTGCGCGGCCGGGTGGCGCGGCGCGCGGCGGCCCGCGACGCACCACGGGTGGCATGCCGCGGCGCACGCCCGGCGGAACCGGGCGCCCCGGCAGCGGCGCGCGGCGGCCCGGCGCAGCCAGTCGCGCCGGTTCCGCAAGGCGGGCAGGTCCGGCCCCGGCCGGACGTTTCGCCGGCATGCAGAAGCGGCGGGCGATGCCGGTGCGCGGTCGCCCGACGGCGCGCCGGCCGGGC
>CALLYQ010000499.1 GCA_937858875.1 uncultured Lautropia sp.
CGACGACGGGCTGCTGCTGGTCGTAGCGAAAGACGACCGCCGACTGCGGATCGAGGTCGGCTACGGACTCGAAGGCGTGATTCCCGACGCGCGCGCCCGGCAGGTCATCGAGAACACGATCGCGCCGCACTTTCGCCAGGGCGACTTCGCCGGCGGCATCGAGGCCGGTTTCGACGTGCTGACGCGGCTGATCGACGGCGAACCGCTGCCCGCCCCGTCACGGGGCAGGCCGGCCGATGACGGCAGCGCCGAAGGCTGGCTTGCGGGCCTTCTGGGTGTCTTCATGGTCGCGCTGGTGCTGCGCCAGTTCCTCGGGCGCTTTCTCGGCTCGGCGGCCGGCGGCGTGCTCGGCGGAGCGATGGCGCTGGCCGGTGGCGTCGGGCTGCCGCTCGCGATCGGCGCCGGCGCCCTGTTCTTCGTGTTCCTGATCATGATGGGCGGCGGAGGCGCCGGCATGGGGCAGGTCGGTCCGCATACCTGGCGCACAGGCCCCGGCGGTTTCCCTGGCGGCTTCGGCGGGGGCGGCGGCTTCGGCGGACGGGGCGGGCGTGGCGGATTCGGCGGTGGCGGGTTCCGCGGGGGAGGCGGCGGCTTCGGTGGCGGGGGCGCCTCGGGCGGGTGGTGAATGGAACGCGGACCCGCCAGGATCTGGGCTCATCTGGTCTGCGACGCGCGCAGCGTGCGTCGCTCGTTTCCCGATCCGGTGCTCGAGCGGATCGAGCAGGCGGTCAGCGAGGGCGAACGCAGGCATGGCGCCGAAGTGCGGATCGCGATCGAGGCCGGCATGCACTGGACTCGGGTGCTGCGCGGGGTCTCGCCGCGCGAGCGCGCAATCGAGGTGTTTTCGGAACTCCGGGTCTGGGACACCGAGGCGAACAACGGCGTGCTCCTTTACCTGCTGCTGGCCGACCACGCGATCGAGATCGTGGCCGACCGCGCCGCAGCGGCCGCGCTGAGCACGGCGCGGATGCAGCAGGCCTGCGAGCGCCTTCGAGCGGCCTTCGTCGAAGAACGCTACGAGCAGGGCGTGCTCGAAGCGCTTGCCGTGCTGCACGAAGATCTTGCGCTGGCCTTCCCGATCTCGGCGCAGGCTGGTCATGCCGACGCCGACGAGCTGCCGAACCGGCCCGCCATCCTTTGAGCCCGCGGGGCGTATCATCAGGACCCTGTCATGGCGTCAGCTTGTCCGATGATTCAGTGAACGATTCGAAGCAGGCAAGGCCAGCGCGAGCAGACGAGGCCATCGCGCGCTGGCGCGAGTTGCTCGGTGCGGCGAACGTCGATGGTCCCGAGGTGGCGCAGCAGCGCTACGGAGCGTGCACGACCGGATTTTCGCGGCGGATCGCCGGTGCGCTGCGACCTGCATCGCGCGACCGGATCGTCGAGTTGCTTGCGGTCGCCCGGGAATGCGCGCGGCCGCTGTACCCGATCAGTACCGGCCGCAACTGGGGCTACGGGACCGCACTGCCGGTCGTCGACGACTGCACGATCGTCGACCTGTCGAACCTCACCGCCATCCGGACGATCGATGCCGATCTCGGACTGTTCGAGGTCGAACCAGGCGTCACGCAGGCCGCGCTCCACGATTACCTGCAGGCCAGCAAGCTCAGGTTCATGGTTCCGACCACTGGGGCGGGACCCGACGCCAGCCTGCTCGGCAACGCGCTCGAGCGTGGCTACGGGATCACGCCCACGGCCGACCACTTCGCCGCGGTGACCCGCATCGAGGCCGTTCTTCCCGATGGCCGCGTCTACCGTCCGGCCTTGTCGCAGCTCGGTGCCGAACTCGCCGATCACGCTTTCAAATGGGGGCTCGGTCCGTACCTGGACGGCCTGTTCACGCAGTCGGGTTTCGGGATCGTCACTTCGATGACGCTTGCGCTGGCCCGGCGACCGGAGCTTGTCGAAGCTTTTTACTTTGCGGTGCCGGATGCCGGCGCCTTCGAAGACGTGGCGATGGCCGTGCGCGGCTCGCTGCAGGAGCTCGGAAGCGTTGCCGGATCCGTGAACCTGATGAACCGGCATCGCGTCCTTGCGATGACGGCTCCGTATGACGCCGCCCGCACCGGCGACGACGGGCTGCTGACCGACGCCGCGGTGGCCGACATGGGCCGCCGCTATCGCGTCGATCCGTGGATGGGCATGGGCGCGTTGTATGGACCTCGCGAGATTGTTGCCGCGGCCCGCAAGCTGGTGCGCCAGCGGCTGTCGGGTTCGACCCGGCGTCTCGTCTTCATGACGATGCGGCGTGCCCGGCTGCTCGAGGGGGCCAGTCGCAGGGTTCTGGGGCGCTCGCACGGCATTCCGTCCTTGCTCGGACGAATCCGGTCGTCGCTCGAGATTCTCGAGGGCCGACCCGATCGCGTCGCCCACGGCCTGCTGTACTGGCAACGGGGTGGAGCAGACCTCGAGAAGACCCCCGATCCCGCGCAGGCAGCTTGCGGTCTCATCTGGTACGCGCCGCTCGTGCCGTTCAAGCCCGACCTGATGGCCCGGTACGTCCGGACATGCACCGAGGTCCTGCGTGCTCACTCGATGGAACCGCTGATCACCCTGAGCACGTTGACCGATCGATGCCTGGACAGCTCGGTGCCGCTGCTGTTCGATCCGACCGTACCCGGCGAGGCCGATCGCGCGCACCGCTGTTACGCCGCGCTCGTCGCGGCGGGGCGAGACCTGGGATGCATGCCGTATCGACTTCATGTCGGTGCGATGGCCGAGTTCACCGGCAGCGGCGGGACCTTCTGGGATCTGGCCGCCCAGCTCGGGGAGACGACCGATCCTGGCCGGATCCTGTCTCCGGGCCGCTACGCGCCACTTCCCGGCCGCTGACGTCGCCGTCCTTCGCACCGACGCCCCGAGGCTGCGCCGCGGGACCGCTGACCGCTGGGTATCGAGCGCGCACTGTTCTCGTAGGGATGCGGTGGACCGACGCCATCGATATGGGTCCGAGCGCCTAAAAGTTCTCGTCGGTTTTCCTTACAATGCTTAGGGGGTGGCCTTGCGTTTTTGCGGGCTCGCGTCGATTTTACCCCTTTGCTTCAATGGCTTACCGATTCCAATGGGCGATGGCATGACGCTTGCTTCAAAGGATCCGCGTGGGGGATTCCCCGACACGGCCCAACAAAAGAGGGGGTTCATATGAAGAAGAGTCTTGCGGTACTGGCGGCCGCGGCAGGATTTGCGTTTGCCGCGCCGGCCTCGGCAGTCGTCGTAGGCGGCATCGATTTCGGCACGATGGGCGAATCGCCCAGCAACCGCCATCTCGAGACCGCGACGCTGGCGCAGCAGTTCGTCACCGGCAACGGGCAGGATGCCCGGGCCTATGGCTTCATCACCAGTGTGAACGGCGACACTACGTACTGCGCCGGTGGCGGTAACTGCGGCCTGTTCTACATCGCGGACTTCCGCGGCTCGCAGAACTTCAGTGGCAGCTACGTCGAGTTCACGAGTTCGACGATCCAGGTGTACTTCACCAACGACGCGTCGTTGAACCTGCTGAATCAGAATTCGCTCGTCAACATTGCGACGATCGAGGCAATGACGCCCTGGGTGACGCTCTCCGGTCACAACAACCTCGGCGGCACGGCTTCGCCCGATGCTGTGACGACCGGCGCCGGCAGGCTGACCGGTTCGACGCTGAGCGGCAATGCCGAAGGTCTGCTCGACGTCACCGGTGGCATCGCCGAAGTCGCCGCCTTCCTCGATTCGAACACGATCGCGGATGCGGCGGGCGGTTTTGCGGACATCGCGTATACGGCCTCGTTCAACAACTTCGTACTGAACCAGTTCGACGTTCAGGCAGGTCTGGCCAACGGCTGCCGCAACGGTACGGCGGCAGCGGGCGCTTGGTGCTACCAGGGCACGTCGAACATGCGCGGTGAGACCATTCAGGTTCCGGCGCCGGCCCCGCTCGCGCTGCTGGCCATCGGCCTGTTCGGGCTGGGAGTCGTGAGCCGCTCGCGCAAGTCCTGAGCGGAGGACGCCGGCGGTCCTTCCGGCGAGGCTTCCTCAGGGAATCCTCTGCCGGAAGAGGCGGCCTGCGTAAAGATGTCACCCGGGAAGTCGCCTTAGGGCGACTTCCCACATCGTGTGCCGGCTCGCGAATGCTTCGCGCTCGCTGCGCAGCACGGAATCCAGGTGTCGGGTTTCTTTACACTGGTCGGCCGTGAGGCCCCCAGAGCCCTCGGGTCCGTGATTTTTCTCCCGTATTTTCATGGCTTTACCGACCTCTCTGAAGATCGGCACGTAACTTGCGTGCCTGTCTGGCGTGGGTACTCCCCGATGCTGCACTGAAACAGAGAGGTTGCATATGAAGAAAAGTCTTGCTGTCCTGGCTGCCGCGGCCGGATTTGCGTTCGCCGCCCCGGCTTCGGCAATCGTCGTAGGTGGAATCGACTTCGGTACGATGGGCGAGTCGCCCACCAACCGGCACCTCGAAACCGCAACGCTGGCGCAGACCTTCATCAACGGTAATGGTCAGAACGCCACGGCCTACGGCTTCATCACCACTGTCAACGGCAACGCCTCGTACTGCGGTACCGGTGGCAATTGCGGGCTGTTCTACATCGCCAGCTTCAATAATTCGCAGAACTTCAGCCCCGACTACGTCGAGTTCACGAGCTCGACGATCGACGTCTATTTCACGAACGACGCGTCGCTGAACCTGCTGGATCAGGATTCGCAGGCAAACCTGGCATTGATCGCCGCGATGACTCCCTGGGTCACGCTGTCCGGTCATAACAACCTCGGTGGTGGTGCGGCGCCCAATGCGGTGGCAACCGGCAGCGGCACGCTCACGGGCGAAACGCTGAGCGGCAACGCAGAAGGCCTGCTCGACGTGACCGGTGGCCAGGCAGCCGTCGTATCGTTCCTGGATTCGGACGGCGTCGGCGATGCGGCGGGCGGTTTCGCGGATATCGCGTACACGGCCTCGTTCAACAACTTCGTGCTGAACGAATTCGACGTGGCGAACGGCCTGGCGATCGGTTGCGCTGATGGCAGCGCTTCGCCGGGTGCCTGGTGCTATCAGGGGACCTCGAACTTGCGCGGTGACACGGAGATTGCCCAGGTGCCGGCCCCGGCTCCGCTGGCGCTGCTGGCCATCGGGCTGTTCGGACTCGGTGTCGTGACGCGTTCGCGCAAGTCCTGATTGCTTACGGTTGCTGGCGCAGCCATATCCGCCGGCAATTGAAAACGCGCCCCTCGGGGCGCGTTTTTTTTTGGCCTGGCGCGGCTCCCTGGCGCAGCTCAGAGCTGCGAGAGCAGTTCCTCCACCAGTTCGCCGACGTCCAGCAGCGCCTCGTCGCCACCGAAGCGCCCCATCAGCTGCAAGCCGACCGGCAGCGGCAGGGACCGCGGGTCTTCGGGATCGGCCTCGAAACCTGCCGGGATCGACAGCGCCGGATGGCCGCTGACGGTGATCCAGTAGCAGCCCTTCAACCAGTCGATATAGGTCTTCAGCGGCTCGCCATCGACTTCGGTCGGATAGGCCAGGTCATGCGCGAAAGGCAGCACCTGCGCAGTCGGCAGCAGCCAGGCGTCGAAATCCTGCATGAACGCGGCCGTGCGGCGGAAGATCCGGGAACGCATGATCGATGCCGCGGCGATTCGTTCCGCATCGAGCGCCAGCCCCTGCTCGATGTTCCAGACGACGGTGTCCTTCATCCTGGCGCGATCGCTGCGGTAGAGATCGCCCCAGTTTTCGACGAAGTACTCGCCGCGCAGCACCTGGAAGCAATCGTCGGCACCGGTGAAGTCGGGAAAGGCGTCGACCAGCTCGATCCGACCTGCGCGCGCCGCCTCGCGCAGCCGATCGTGGACTCGCTGCATCGCCTTGCGTACCGGCGAACAGACCGGCATCGTGCCGCCGGCGTCGACGGTCCAGGCAAGCCGCGGCGGGCGTTGATCGCGGTTCCCGGCGTTCGTATCGAGCTTCCGGCGGCGCTCGGCGGCTTCGCGATCGATCGACTCGATCCACTGCGAGAGCGGGCGCGGCGCCATCGGCGCGTGAATCGCCCGGTTCACCCAGCGCAGGTCCGCGACGCGCGGGGCCATCGCGCCGACCGTCCCGAGCGAGCTGAAGCCGTTGGCGCTGACCTGCATCGCCGGGTTGGCGATCGACGAGGGGCGAAGTCCGGCGACACCGCAGAAGGAAGCCGGATTGCGCAGGCTCGCTGCCAGATCCGAGCCGTCGGTCACGGCGGCCATCCCGCAGGCTGCGGCCGCCGCACCGCCGCCCGACGAGCCTCCGACGGTGCGGCTCGGATCGTGGGGATTCAAGGTTTTTCCCAGCACCGGGTTGAAGGTCTGCGAGCCGGCGGCGAACTCGGGCGTGTTCGACTTCGCGATCAGGATTGCCCCGGCGCCGAGGATCCGTTCGACGATCGGATCGTTGCTGTCGGGCACGTGCTCGGCGTAGATCGGCGAGCCGAAGGTCGTGCGTACCCCGGCAGTCCGGTGCATGTCCTTGGCGGCGTAGGACAATCCGGCCAGTGCGCCGATCGGTGCGCCGCTGCGCATCGCAGCGTAAGCGCGTTCGGCGAGTTCCAGCGCCTGCTCGCGGGGCACGCGGGTCGGCAGCGCGTTGATCCCGGGATCGAGACGGTCGATCGCATCGAAGCACTCGCGCATCAGGCTTGCTGGCGTGCGTTCGCCGGACTGGAATTCGCGCAACAGGGTCGCGATCGGAGGCAGGGGTTTCGGAGCTGGCAGCGATTCTCGGGTCGTCATGTTGCGAACATCGGGAGGCGTCGGAGCATGCCAAGGCCGTGCCGCGCTCCGACCGCTCGTGTTGAGGGCGCTCAGCGCCCGCGTTCAGACGGCGAGAAGCAGGCGCTGGCAGAGTCCTATGTCGACGCCCAGGCCATAGCCGTGGGCCAGGGCGCGCGCCGAATCATACAGGCGTCGCGCGCGCTCGGCAGGCGGGCAGGCGGCCAATTCGGCTTGGTAAGCCTCGATTTCGGAGCGCAGGCGGTAGCTGGGATTGCTCAGGTACCGGTACAGATGGATGACCGCCCCGCCACGCCAGAACTGCTTGCAGTGCTCGAGCTCGTGAACGACGGTCGGCCAGTCATCGGCGTAGTCCATGCGCAGCAGCACGAACGGTCCCATGCACAGGCCGACGATGCGCCCGGGAAGCCGGCGCACGACCAGCACCGGGACCGGAATCACGTGCCAGATCGAATGGAGTCGAATTCTCATTTACAGTCGATCAAGCAACATTCGTGCCGTTCTGCTGTCGCGGGAGCTCCGGGCGGCAAGCCTGCGCCAGCACGGCGTTCCGCGTCGACGGGCCGGCCGGCAGCCTCGGTTCGTGGCGGCCGGAGCTGTCGACGCCGGTCGGAGTGTCAAGAAGGCCGACACCGCAACGACCGACTCATCGGGCTGGCTCATGGCTCATTGCGCAGGCAGTCCGGTGGAGAAACGGAAGATCGCCGGGCTATCGCGAGCCGCCGACGGTGAGCCGCCCACGATACGGTCGCGATGGTATAAGTGCTTGCGTGAACCAGCGATGAAGCGCCCGGGTCGCCGCTGCGATCCAGTCGACCAGATGGAAACGCCCCGCCTTTCGCACAACATTCTCGGTGGTCCGCTGCTGGCCTGCTCCTTCGATCCGTTGACGGGATTCACCCGCAGCGGTTGCTGCGAGAACGAGCCTGAAGACCTCGGCCAGCACGTCGTCTGCGTGCGGGTCACTGCCGAATTTCTCGCCTTCTCGATGGCGCGGGGCAACGACCTGTCGACACCGATGCCTGCCTACCGGTTTCGTGGCCTGTCACCCGGCGATCGCTGGTGCCTGTGCGCAGCGCGCTGGCTCGAGGCCTGGCAGGCCGGCGTGGCACCGCCCGTCATCGTCGAGGCCACTCACGAGGCCGCGCTCGAGACCATTCCGAAGGAGCTCCTGCTGGCAGCCGCCTGGTCGGCAGCCGATCCGTCGCAGTCCCGTTCCTGATCCGATTTCGTCGATCGCCCCTTCCCGTTCGTCCGGTCGCCTCCATGCCCGGAATTCCGTGGCAGATCCACCGCTTGCATTCGTGAAACTACTGATCGTTCCCGTTACCCCGTTTGCCCAGAACTGTTCGCTCCTCGTTTGCGAGCAATCCGGCCGCGCCGCCGTCTTCGACCCGGGCGGCGACCTCGACCGGATCGACGAGGCGCTGCGCGGCACCGGCGCCTCGCTCGAAAAGGTGTTCCTCACTCACGGTCACATCGACCACTGTGGACAGTCGGCCGACTTTGCATGGCGGCACGGCGTGCCGCTCGAGGGCCCGCATCGCGACGATGCCTTCTGGATCGACCAGCTGCCGGACCAGGGCCGGATGTTCGGCTTCCCGCCGATCGCCGCGTTCGAACCCGACCGCTGGCTCGACGACGGCGATGTCGTGGAGTTCGGCGCCCAGCGACTGCAGGTGTTCCATTGCCCCGGCCACACGCCGGGCCATGTCGTCTTCTTCCATGCCGGTGCGCGACTCGCGATCGTCGGCGACGTGCTGTTCCAGGGCTCGATCGGCCGAACCGACTTCCCGCGCGGCGATCATGCCGCGCTGATCCGCTCGATCACGACAAAGCTGTGGCCGCTTGGCGACGAGGTTTCCTTCGTGCCCGGACACGGGCCGATGTCGACTTTCGGAGACGAGCGGGCGAACAATCCGTTCGTCGGGGATGCTGCGCTCCGGACGCGCTGAACGGCTTGCCGACTCCAGCCGAAGGGCGGCCAGGTCGAATCAGCGCTTGCCCCCGCCCCACGAATCCTTCAGCGTCACCGCCCGGTTGAACACCGGTGCGCCGGGCTTGGAATCGACGCGATCGGCGACGAAGTAGCCGTGCCGTTCGAACTGGAAGCGGTCTTCCGGGTGCGCGCCGGCCAGCGTTGGCTCGAGCATCGCGCGAACGACCCGTTTGGAATCGGGATTCAGCGCGTCCTTGTGGTCCCGGCCCTCCGCTTCGGGCTGCGCCTCGCGATACAGGCGGTCGAAAAGGCGCACATGCGCTTCGAGCGCGTGCGCGGCCGAGACCCAGTGCAGGTTGCCCTTGACCTTGTAGGTGTCGGCGCCCGGTGTTCCCGATTTCGAGTCGGGGAAGTAGTTCGCATGGACTGCAATCACACGGCCATCGGCATCCTTGTCACAGCCCGTGCACTCGATGACGTAGCCGTAGCGCAGGCGCACGCGGTTGCCGGGATAGAGGCGGAAGAAGCCCTTGGGCGGCTGCTCGGCGAAATCCTCGCGCTCGATCCAGAGCTCGCCGCCGATCGGGAAGCGCCGCTTTCCGCGCTCGGGCTGCTTCGGATGAACCGGCGCCTCGCACTCGTCTTCGAGGCCGACCGGCCAGTTGTCGATGACCAGCTTCAGCGGATCGAGCACGGCGACGGCGCGCGGCGCCTTGTCGTCGAGATCGTCGCGCAGCGACTGCTCGAGCGCGCCGATGTCGATCCACGAGTTGGCCTTCGACACGCCGCTGCCCTCGCAGAAGCGCCGGATCGATTCGGGCGTGTAGCCGCGCCGGCGCAGCCCGGCGAGCGTCGGCATCCGCGGGTCGTCCCAGCCGTCGACGAGGCCGGTGGAGACCAGCTCGCGCAACTTGCGCTTGCTGGTGACGAGGTAGGTCGGGTTCAGGCGCGCGAACTCGATCTGCTGCGGCAGCGGCTTGTCGAAGAACCCCCCCTCGGCCAGCCGCTCGAGCAGCCAGTCGTAGAGCGGCCGGTGATCCTCGAACTCGAGCGTGCAGATCGAGTGCGTGATGTTCTCGAGCGCGTCCTCGATCGGGTGCGCGTAGTCGTACATCGGATAGATGCACCAGCGATCGCCGCTGCGATGATGCTCGGCGAAGCGGATCCGGTACAGCGCCGGGTCGCGCATGTTCAGGTTCGGCGAAGCCATGTCGATCTTCGCGCGCAGCACCTGCGTGCCCTCGGCATGCTGGCCGGCGCGCATCTCGCGCAGCAGGCGCAGGTTCTCGTCGGCCGGCCGGTCGCGAAACGGCGAGTCGCGCCCCGGTTCGGTCAGCGTGCCGCGATTCGCGCGCATCTCCTCGGCGCTTTGCGAATCGACGTAGGCGTGGCCGGCAGTCACCAGCCACTCGGCCATCTCGTAGAACGCGTCGAAGTAGTCGCTGGCGAAGTACAGGTTGTCTTCGTGCTCGTCCTTCCAGTCGAAACCGAGCCAGCGCACGGCGTCGATGATCGCGTCGACGTACTCCTGCTCCTCCTTCTCCGGGTTCGTGTCGTCGAAGCGCATGTGGCAGCGCCCGCCGTAGTCGCGCGCCAGCCCGAAGTTCAGGCAGATCGACTTCGCATGGCCGATGTGCAGGTAGCCGTTGGGCTCGGGCGGAAAACGCGTGCGAATCGCGGCCGGATCGAGCTGCGCCTGGCGATGATGCACGGCGACGTCGGGATGGCCAGCCCAACGGCGGCCCGTATGGCGGCCCGCCTGCAGGTCGGCTTCGATCGTCGAGCGAATGAAATTTGAGGGCAGTGGCGTGGCCACGCCGGACGGTTTGCCGCCCGGGTTGCTGGATTCGTTGTCGCGCATGGAGCCGGAGTATCGTTCAACCGGCATTGTACGAGCCAACGCCGCGGCTGTCGGGCGCAGATGACCGGGCGCTCGCGATGCCGTTGACGATGAATCTCCTGCTGATAGTCTGCCTCGTTCATGAACTTCGATACGACCAAGATCCGGTTCGCACTCGCCTTTCTGCGGGAGCCGCAGCGCGTGCTCACCGTCTGCCTGACCGTGATGCTGGGCGCGCTGGCGCTGATCCTGGCCGACGGGTTCATCGATCGCACCTTCTTCGTCTTCCGGGAAGACATCATCCGGGCGCACTTCGCGCACCTGCAAGTACTGCCCGAAGACGCGGATGCGCGGCTGGGCCCGGATGGCGAGGGCGCGAAGGTGCGGGGCATCGTCGAACGAGCCCTTGCCGACTACCCGGGAACCGTCGTCGCGGCTCGGCTGGGGTTTTCGGGACTGGTCGCCCACGGCGAACGTACGGTCGGATTCCTGGGCGAGGGCGTCGAACCGGACAAGGAAGCCAGCATGTCCAAGGCCGTCGTGGTGAGCGAGGGCCGGCCGCTGGCTGTCGACGACAGCGACAAGGTGCTCCTCGGCGAAGGCCTGGCAAAGAGCATCGACGCCGGTGTCGGAGACACCGTGACCTTGCTCGTCAACCTTCCGGCAGGGGGCGTCAACGCGATCGAGGCCGTGGTCGGCGGGATCTTTCACACGGCGACCAAGGCTTACGACGACCGCGCGCTGCGTTTGCCGATGAGCGCTGCACATCGCCTGATGCGCAGCGAGGGCGTGTCCAGGCTGATGATCCTGCTGCCCGATACCGAGCGGGCCGGTGAGGCGGCGCAGCGGCTGCGGCCAGCGCTTGCCGGCCAGCCGGTCGAGGTCAAGGTCTGGAGCGAACTGGCCGACTTCTACAACAAGACCGTCGATCTGTTCAGCCGGCAGCTGGGCTTCGTGCGCTCGGTGATCCTCGTCATCGTGCTGCTGGCGACCTCGAACTCGATGGCTCGCAACGTGCTGGAGCAGCAGCGCGAGATCGGTACGATGATGGCGCTGGGTGCGCGTCGGCGCCACGTTGCACGCAAGTACGTGGGCCAGGCGCTGGTCATGGGGGTCGTCGGAGGCCTGGCCGGCGTCGTTCTGGGCGGAGCGGTCGCAGCGATCGTTACGCGAATCGGCATCCCGATGCCGCCGCCGCCCGGCACTGCCCACGGCTTCACCGGAGGCATCAGCTTCTCGATGGGCAGCGCCTCGCAGGCCTTTCTTTCGGTGCTTGCCGTCTGCCTGCTTGCTTCGCTGCTTCCCGCACTCAGAGCGTCGCGCGTGACGATCGTCGACGCACTGCGCTCGGATCGATGATGACCCCCATACCGCGCTCGCGCCAATCGATGCCTTTCGACAAGCTGTTCCGCGTTGCCCTGCGCAACCTGCTTCGGCAGGTCCGGCACAGCGTTTTCGCCCTGGCAGGAATCTCGATCGGGGTCATGGGCCTGGCGCTCGCCGACGGATTCATCCAGGACGTCTTCAGGCAACTCGGCGAAGCGACGGTCAAGGGGCAGCTGGGTCATATCCAGGTGGCGCGTCAGGGGTTCCGGGAAGGCGGGGCGGGTCGACCCGAGGCGTTCGTCATCGAGGACGGCGACGCCATCCGCAACGCGATTGCACGGCAGGCGGATGTCCGTACGGTCGCCGGCCGCGTGCAGCTGTCAGGGGTCCTCAATGCGGCGAACCGGGAGTTGCCTGTCGAAGTCGTCGGCAGCGAACCCGAACTGGAGGCCGATGCAGGCGACTATCTGACCCTGCTCGACGGCGTCGCACTGGAGCGCGCAGCCGAGTTCTCCGCGTTGCTGGGCGAGGGCGTCGCCCGGCAGCTCGGCGTGCGTGCGGGCGACTTCGTCACGCTGACGGCGGCGACCTTCGACGGTTCGCTGAATGCCCTCGAGCTGGAGGTCGCGGGCATCTTTCGCACCTTCAGCAAGGACTACGACGATCGCGCGGTGCGGGTGCGGCTCGCCGAGGCCCAGGAGCTGGTGCAAGTGGCCGGCGTGAACACGCTGGTGATCGGCCTGGCGGACACCGATCGGACCGCGACCGTGCTCGAGTCGATCCGCCGGATTCCGCAACTCGCCGGACTCGATGCGAGTCCCTGGTACGAGCTGTCCGATTTCTACGCGAACACGCGCGAGCTGTACGCGCGGCAGTTCGGTGTGCTGCAGCTGATCGCGCTTTGCCTGATCGCGATGAGTGTGCTGACCAGCACCAACATCACGGTCTTCGAACGCACCGCGGAGTTCGGGACGATGCGTGCGCTGGGTGCGCGATCGCGTACCGTCGTCGCGCTCATCGTGCTGGAGAGTGTCGTGCTCGGCTTGCTGGGGGCCGTTCTCGGCTCCGTGCTGTCAGTCGTGGTCGGCAGCGGGCTGTCGTGGATCGGCATACCGATGCCGCCGCCGCCGAACGCGGAGGCGGGTTTCACGGCACGCATCCTGTTGACGCCCGGAGCGGTGCTTTCGGCGTCGCTCGTCGGTGTCGCGTCGGCGGTGCTGGGAGCACTGCTGCCGTCGATCCGGGTGGCCCGGCTACCGATCGTGACGCAGTTGGGCCAGCGGATCTGAGCGGGCTGCCGGAGCAGCCCGCGGCCAGCCCCGCCGGGCTCGCCTGACTGGCGTCGGCCGAGCCGGCGTCAGCCCAGCTGGCGCAGCCGCCCGCAGATCCCCGCTTCCTCGTCGGGCGAGAACGCGAGCGGGTACAGCGAACGCATCTTGTCGGCCATTTCTCGATGGCCGCCGTACAGGCCGATCTGCCGCTCGCACTGAGCGAGGTCGAGCCTGAGCAGCACTGCAGGCGCGTTGACCCGCGGACACGTGCGCTCGGGCCCGCAGACCTCGAAGCCGAGCGCCGCGCGATAGAAGCGCACATGGCGCGGATTCACTTCGATCAGCAGGTCGGTGCAGTCGTGCAGCCGGCGGGCGTACATGTAGGCGATATGGAAGATCATCGCCAGCACCTCGCGCGAGCGCTCGCCGGTTTCCACCGCCAGCTTCGTGAATTCGCACAGTCGTGCGCCGTTGCGCCGGAGTTCGTCGACTTCCCCGCCGTATAGCGCGTCGACGAGCAGGCCGTCGGGCGAATCGAAGCCGACCGAGATCGTGGCCAGCGCCTTGTCGTCGTCGCTGGCGACCAGCGTGACGCCGTGCGGCCGCTCCGCCGCTGCATTCGTTTCAGTGCTGTCGGCCGGCATGTAGCCGCGCCAGCTGTAGCGCTTGTGGATCAGGTAACTGGCGGCGCTGCGTCTGCCTTCGCTGTTTGCGAGCCGGATCTTGAAGCGTTCCGGCGTGTCATGCAGCCTGCGCAGCACCTGCGGATCCTCGACATCCGGCGCGACCGGCAGTTCGGCGCAAAGGCCTTCGGTGCCCTGCAGAACGTTGATGATCGTGTCGGGGAAGGGGTCTTCCGGCGCAGTACGTTCGGTGATTTCGCGGCTCTTTCTGGCGTCTGGTTGCCAGGCCGCGTTCGATGATGTTGCTTCGTTCATGTTGCTTACCCTCGTGGCCCGGGCCTTTCGACCCGAGTCCTGACGAGTCTGAGCGCTCGCGGGCCGCCTGATAAGGCTCGACGGACGAGTGGCCAGTTTGTCCGACGTCGACGGTGCGATCGCTCGGTGCGTCGATCAGTCGAGCCGCTTCATGTAGTCCTTCGTGAACATCCGGTTCGGCAGGTCGCGCGGCGTGAGCTCGGAATACTCGAGGACCGAGCGATCGCCTTCCTTCACCGCGTCGGTCATGACCAGCCGGGTCGGGCGTACGCGGTCGCCGAGCTCGGCGAAGTTCTCGTAGGTGCAGGTCTTCAGAAGGCGCCCCGACACCGCGTGGAACTCGGCCTTGTACGGGTGCCTGTCGGCCGCGCGCACCCAGTAGACGACTTTCGGATAGGTGACCCCGCGGGCGGCGGCGACGAGTTCGAGCACGTAGTATTCGTGCCCGTCGATCGTCTCGGTGCGCAGCAGCTTCGCCGTGTAGTCGCCGGCGAAGTTGGCCCGGGCGAGGTCGCCGTTCGCCACTTGTCCGGTCAGCCTCTGCGACAGCGACAGCCGCACCGGCTGTGACACGCTCGGCATGTAGACCCAGAGTTCGCGCCCGCGCATCAGCATGTTCTGCCCGCGTTCGGTGGCCGGTTCGAGGGTCTGGACGATGGTGTTCTCGTTGCCCTTGGACAGGATCCGGTACAGGCGGGGCTCGAGTTCCTGTCCGCCGCTCGTCGACGAGACGCTGACGTCGACCTGGAACGCCTGCTGCGGGAACCGGATTTCGTCGGCCTGCCGCACGATCTCCGCCGCCCGGCTGCCGTCCGGGTCGCTGTCCGGATCGAAGGCCGCCGACGCCGGCGTCGCCTCGCCGCCGGTCGGCTGATCGCCGACGGCCGGTTCCGCGGCCGCTTGCGCATTTACCATTGGTGCCTCGGGTCTATCCATTTCGGGCTGAGCAAGGGTTGCTGCGGGCAGCGCGCAGAACAAGGCGAGCAGCAGCCTGTCGATCGTCTTTGCCATGGTTTCCATCGTTTCGAATCGGTTACATTCGGGCCTGACCCGGTGCGCCCTTCCGTCGGTCCCAGGTCCTACGGAGTAGCGGATGGCGCTAGTCACGCTTGAAAACATCTCGAGAAAGTACCGTCTTGGCGATCAGATCGTCGATGCGCTTCGCGACATCGACCTGAGGATCGAGGAGGGTGTGTTTCTTGCCATTGCCGGCCCTTCGGGCAGCGGCAAGTCTACGCTGCTGAACCTGATCGGCTGCATCGACACGGCGAACGCCGGTCGGCTGGTGATAGACGGTCACGAGGTCAGTGGCCGCAGCCCCGACGAGCTGGCCGACTACCGCGCGCGTACCGTCGGGTTCATCTTTCAGACCTTCAATCTGTTCCCGGTTCTGTCGGCGTACGAAAACGTCGAGTATCCGCTGCTGCAGTTTCCCGAGATCGACGCCCGGAAGCGACGCGAACGAGTCAAGCGTTTCCTGGAGCTGGTAGGGCTGACCAAGTACGCGGATCACCGACCCAACCAGCTTTCGGGTGGCCAGCGCCAACGGGTCGCGATCGCGCGTGCGCTCGCCGTGAAACCGCGGATCGTGCTGGCCGACGAGCCGACGGCCAACCTCGACCACGAGACCGGCACCGGCATCCTGCGACTGATGAAGTCGATCAATCGCAAGTACCGCACGACCTTCGTGTTCTCGACGCACGACGATCGCGTGATCGCGGCCGCCGACCGGCTGGTGAAGATCGAAGACGGACAGATCATCGGCCTGGGCGTGCGCCGCGGGACGAAATGGACGATGGTCAAACCGGGGACCGACGAGGCCGCGCTTGCCGATGCGGCATCGGAACCCAAGTCGGAGTCGCAATGATCGGAAGAATCCGTGACGAGGCCGAAGCGGCCGTATCGTGCAGAGGCGCTGCGGGCCGTTCCCGGTTCGCGGCTCCCGCCCGCGGGGGGCTGGCAGCCATGGCGCTGCTCGCTGCCGCCTTCGCGGCGACACCGGCCTCCGGGCAGCCCGCGATGCCCTCGGCTGCGCCAGCAGCGTCGGCCGCGCCCGTTGCAAGCGCTTCGAACGGAACCGGTGACCCCGGTGGATGGTGGCGTGGCTCCGATACGCGCTGGAACGGCTGGTTGCAGGTCGACGCCGCCTACGCATGGCCGGTCAGCGGGCGGTTCACCAACCTGCGCACGCAGGGCGAGTTGAGCGGACAAGGCAACTGGGGCACCGGGCTGAAGTGGAAGCTGTCGGCCAGGGCGCACTACGACGCCGCCTACGATCTCTCCGACCACTATCCGCCGTCGGTCAAGCGCGACCAGCGCGCGGAAATCGGCCTGCACGAGGCGTACGTCGACTTCTCGCGCGGCGACTGGGAGTTCCGGCTGGGCAAGCAGAACATCGTCTGGGGCGAAATGGTCGGGCTGTTCGTGGCCGACGTCGTCTCCGCCAAGGACATGCGCGGCTTCATCCTGCCGGAGTTCGACCAGATCCGGATCCCGCAGTGGGCTGCCCGGGCCGAGTGGTTCGCTGGCGACTCGCATCTCGAACTGCTCTGGGTGCCTTTTCCGGAGGTCGACGACATCGGTCAGCCGGGCGCCGAGTTCTTTCCGACGCCGCTTCGCTACGACGGGCTCGGCTTCGAGGTCATCGGCGAGAAGAAGCCGTCGGGCAAGCTGTCGAACTCGGGTGTCGGGCTGCGCGCGTCGACGCTGGTGGCGGGGTGGGACCTGACGGCCTTCGTGTATCGCGCCCCCGATACGCAGCCGGCTTTCCACCGTTCCTTGCGAGCCGAACCGACAGGCGCGCCGACGGTCGTCTACCAGGCGAGGAATGACCGCGTCACGCGCTTGGGCGGCACGCTGTCGAAGGACTTCGACGGCATCGTCGCCAAGGCCGAAGTCGTCTATACGGACGGCCGCAGCTTCAACCAGCTGGAGCTCGACGCGGGCACCGGCGTCGTGGAGCTCGACACGATCGACTGGGCGGCAAGCATCGATGCCACGCCGGCCGAACGCTGGCGAATCAATGCGCAGTTCTACCAGCGCGCCTTCCTCGACCACGATTCGCGCATCGGACTCGATCATCGGGAGAACGGGGCGAGCCTGCTCGTTTCACACGAACTGGCGCCGAACGTCGATGCCGAGATGCTCGCCTTGACGAGCCTGAATCGCAGTGACCGGCTCGTTCGAGCAATGCTGACCTGGATGCGCGGGCCGAACGTACGGATCCGGGGCGGCATCGACGTCTTTCACGGCCATCCGCTCGGGATGTTCGGCCGGTTCGCCGATAACGACCGGGTCTGGGCAGAGTACCGCTACAGCTTCTGAGACGCGAGCGCGGCGCGCCGGCGCCGGGTCGTCGCGGAGTTACATGATGTCCGCGGGCGCCGCCATCGACGAGACGCAGAACCTGGCCGCGATGCGATCGACCTCGCTGGCCGGCAGCGACATCGGATAGAGCGAGCGGATCTTGCGGGCAAGCTCGGGGCGTCCGCCGTAGCGCGCGATCTGTTGCTCGCCGTAGGCGAGCGGCAATTGAAGCAGGACGGCGGGCGCATCCACGCGCTCGCAATGGCGCTGCGGTCCGCAGATCTGGAAACCGAGCATCCGCGAGTAGAACTGCACGTGCCTGGGGTTGACCTCGGCCACGATGTGCGTGCCGCCGTAGCGCCGGCGCGCGAAGATGAAGGCCACGTGGAACATCAGCGCGAGCAGTTCGAGCGAGTTCTCGGCGCGGTCGACGGCGAATCGCGTGAATTCGCACAGGCGGGCGCCACTGGCGCGCATTTCCGCGACCACGTCCGGATACAGCTGCTCGGCGTTCAGGCCGTTGGGGGAATCCAGGCCGACCGAGATCGTGGCGATCGGTTCCGAATCGTCGCAGGCGACGAGCGTGACGCAATCGGCATCGTCGGCAAGCGGGCTCGTCATGTAGCCGCGCCAACCGTACATCCGGTCCACGAGTTCGTCGGCCTGATCGCGGCGCATGCGATTTTCGGCCAGGTGGATGGCGAGGTTCGACGGGGTCAACCCCGGAACTTCGATGAGCGGCGTCTCTTCGTGTTGCGCCGCTCCTTTCGGTTTCGTGAACAGATGTCCACGATGGAGATCGCCGAGCAGGCGCGGCGTTTGCTCGTTAAGCGCGTGGTGCAGACGTGCGGTGTCCAATGTCCTGTCCCTTGAAAGCAACGAACCTGGGTCTGAAGCCGGGTTTGCGCGGGAAAGCCAGAGGCTAACGCACGGAACTGTTGACGCCCACGTTGAAATCTGATGGAAGTGGGACGAATGCCCGGCGATCTCGCGGCAATTGCTCGAGCCGCTGACGAACGGCGGCTCGCGCCTCCGGGACGGCGGACCTCGCCGGAGGCAGGGACGGAATCGATGCCTGCCCGGCTCAGACGCCGAGCAACTCCACCTCGAACTGCAGCGTCGCATTCGGCGGAATCACGCCGCCGGCACCGCGGGCTCCATAGCCGAGTTCGGCCGGGATCACCAGCATCCGCGTACCGCCGACCTTCATCCCCTGGACGCCTTCGTCCCAGCCGCGGATCACATGGCCGGCGCCCAGCGGGAACACGAAGGGTTGGCCGCGGTCCTTGCTCGAGTCGAACTTGCGTCCGCGTTCCCCGTTCTCGTAGAGCCAGCCCGTGTAATGGACGCTGACGCGGGCGCCCGGCTGCGCCTCGGGCCCGTCGCCGACGACGGTGTCTTCGTACTGCAGGCCCGAGGGGAGAGTCTGGTAGTTCATGGATTCGCTCCGGTTCGTGGTTGATGTTGGCGCCGCCGCGGCCCGGGCGGCCGCCATCACGGCGAGTTGCGCGCGGATCTGCTCCACGCGCCTGCGGTTGATGCCGAAATCGTAGCGCCTGGCGCGGGCAGCCGAGCGCACGTGGATGACGCCCGCCGCTTCATCGGCGAGAAACTCGATGTCGTCGACGAGGCGCAGCCAGCGCGACCGGAAGCGGGCGTGCACGTAGCCGCGCCGGGCCGACACGATCCTGCCGCGCGGCATCGTGGAGACGATGTCTTCGAGCTGAGCCAGCGCCACGAGCGGGTTGTCGCCGGCCGGCAGCGGATCGATGTGGTGGCGCGGGCTGGTCGAGAAGCTGCTGACTGCGTTGCGCCGATTCTCCCTGACCGGAGCCAGGCGGCCGTCGTGGATGCCGAGATGGTGAGGATGTCTGCCGAAAAACGAAACCATTGCGGAACGAACACCAAGCGAAGTCGAACGATGTGCAATGGAGCCGCCTGCCGCGGCTCGACCAGCGGGGCGCCGGTCGAGCCGCGCACCGACGCACGGAGCGCGCGCCGCGCGCCCGCACTCATCCGGCCTTGCGCAGCCGTCGTATCAGGCTCGAGGTGTCCCAGCGCCCGCCGCCCATGCGCTGCACGTCGCCGTAGAACTGGTCGACGAGCGCAGTGACCGGCAGCGGCGCACCATTGCGCTTGGCTTCGTCGAGGCAAAGCCCCAGATCCTTTCGCATCCAGTCGACGGCGAAGCCGAAGTCGAACTCGTCGTCGACCATCGTGGTGCCGCGATTGTCCATCTGCCAGGACTGCGCAGCGCCCTTGCCGATGACTTCGAGCACGAGTTTCATGTCGATGCCGGCCGCGGTGCCGAAGTTCACGGCCTCGCTGAGCCCCTGGACGAGGCCTGCGATGCAGATCTGGTTGACCATCTTGGCCAGCTGGCCTGCACCGGGGGGGCCGACCAGCGTGATGGCGCGCGCAAAGGCGCTTGCGACCGGCCGGATCCGCTCGAAGCTCGCCGGGTCGCCGCCGCACATGACGGTCAGCACGCCGTTGACCGCGCCGGCCTGTCCGCCGGATACCGGGGCGTCGACGAATCCGAGGTTCTTCTGCCCGGCGATCTCGTGCAGTTCGCGGGCGACCTGCGCCGATGCCGTCGTGTGGTCGACGAAGAGGGTGCCGGCCTTCATGCCCGCCAGCGCGCCATGTTCGCCGAGCACGACCGAGCGCAGGTCGTCGTCGTTGCCCACGCAGCAGAACACGATGTCGGCGTCGGCAGCCGCCTGGCGCGGCGTCGACGCGGCCCGGCCGCCGTACTCGTCGACCCATTGGCCGGCTTTCGCTGCGGTGCGGTTGTAGACGGTGACCTGGTGCCCGGCGCGAGCAAGATGGCCGGCCATCGGATAGCCCATGACACCCAGGCCGAGGAAGGCGACCTTGTGCGGGGTGACCGGGTCGTAGCTGCGCTCGCTCATCGGGTTTCGGCTCCTTTGGGGTAGTGGTTTCGCTGGATTCTCGCGCTCTCACGCTCTCAGCAGCCGAGCTGTCGGGCGAGGTCGAGAAAGTCGGTGGCGTGCCAGTCGTTCGCCGGGTCGGGGCTGACGTCCTTGGGCAGCGTCGGCCCGAACTCGAAGCGGCGTTCGATGTAGGCCGCGCGCAGCCCGCAGGCGCGTGCCGCGGCCAGGTCGTCCTGGTGCGCGGCGACCAGCATCACCTGCGCCGGATCGAGGTCGAAGACCTGGCAGACGCCCAGGTAGGCTTCGGCGTCGGGTTTGTAGCTATGGAAGGTTTCTGCCGACAGGATCAGATCCCACGGCAATCCGGCGCGCTTTGCCATGTTCGCCAGCAGGCTCAGGTTGCCGTTCGAAAGCGTGCAGACGGTGAATCGCTGTCTGAGGCGCTGCAGTCCTTCGACGGCGTCGGGCCAGGGATCGAGCCGGTGCCAGGCGAGGTTCAGATGGCGTCGAGTGGGCTCGTCGAGATCGTTCAAGCCGAACTGCTGCAGGATCTCGTCGAGGATCGACCGGTGCAGCGCATCGATCTTCGTCCAGCCGAGTTCGCCGCGGCGCACGCGCGCCATCGCCGGGCGGTAGCCGGCGCGCCAGGCGATCGCGAACTGCCCGGGGTCGACCGGCAGCCGAAGCTCGGAAACCTCGCGCACGATCGAGCCGTACCAGTCGACCACGGTGCCGAACACGTCGAAGGCGAGGACGCTCGGCAGCGACTGCCGATCGCCGTCCGCCGATTGCGAATCGGGCTGCCGCGGCGTGTCCGGCTGCGGACGGGAATACGAACTCGGCTGCGAGGATTCCTGCTTCATCGTCGATCCGGGCTGGGAGTCGATCTTGGCTGGGAGCGCCCGAGCATAACAAAGGGCGCCCGTGCTCGACGACCGGATCGCGACGGATCGAAAAAGGGCCCGCTTTCGCGGGCCCCCGGAATTGGCGGCGCCCGAAGGCACCGCCTTGCCTGGCACGAGGCCAGGCTTAGTTTTCTTCTTCTGCGAAAGCTTCCTCGCGCTTCTTGGCGATCGCGGGCAGGAACACGATGACCAGCAGCACGGCGGCGATCAGCAGCAGCGTCAGCGACAGCGGCCGCGTGACGAAGATCGACCATTCGCCGCGCGAGATCGTCATCGCGCGCCGCAGGTACTCCTCCATCAGCTGGCCGAGCACCAGGCCGAGCAGCAGCGGCGCCGGTTCGCAGCCCAGCTTGCGGAACGCGTAGCCGAGGATCGCGAACGGGATCGTGATGAACACGTCGAAGACGTTGTTGTTGACCGAGTAGACGCCGACGCAGCAGAACAGGACGATGGCCGGATACAGCAGGTGATACGGCACCGTCAGCAGCCGGATCCAGATGCCGATCAGCGGCAGGTTCAGGAT
>CALLYQ010000500.1 GCA_937858875.1 uncultured Lautropia sp.
GGTTTCGAGCATGTCGCGTACCATGTCGCCCAGCCGCAAGGGTTCGCGGGCGGCTGCCGACAGGGCCAGTGCCGGTGTCGTCAAGGCGCTCGATCCGGACCGGCCGACCATGATGGTCGTGGCCGACACCGGCCTCGACCGGCTCGCGCTGCTCGCCGACTGCTGCCCCGAGGTCGACCTGCTCGGCATCAACGTCTATGCCGGCGCCGTCTTCGACCTGCCGCAACGACTGCGCGCCGCCGACATCGCGAAGCCGGTGGTCGTCGCCGAACTCGGCCCGCTGGGCCAGTGGCAGGCCGGCCGGAAACCCTGGGGTGCGCCGGTCGAACTGACCAGCACGCAGAAGGCCGAATTCTTCCGCGAGGCGCTGCCGTTCCTGCGCGAACAGCCGCAGATCGTCGGCGTCCTTGCGTTCCTCTGGGGCGCCAAGCAGGAGCAGACGGCGACCTGGCACGGCCTGCTGTTGGCAGACGGCAGCCCTACCGCGATGACCGACGCGATCGCCGAAGCCTGGGGCCGGCCGGTAGGCGAACCGGCGCCATCGATTCGCGGCATCGGCATCGCCGCCGACGAATTCGCACCGCGCCAACAGATCTCGGCCGGCGTAGACGCAGCAAGCTTCGACGGCTCGCCGCTGCGCACCGAATGGCAAGTGTTCGCCGAGGCCACCGACCTGCGCCTCGGCGGCGACCCGGAAGCCACGCCGCCACGCATCCCGGTGGAAATCCTGCATGCCGACACGGCCAGCGTGCGCTTCGTCGGCCCGGCGCAGCCGGGCGCCTACCGGCTGTTCATCACGCTCCACGACCGCAACGGCAAGGCGGCGACGGCGAACCTGCCTTTCCTTGTGCGCGAATAGCCGGTCGAGCGCTGACTCGAACGAACTACCGAATCGCCCGACCACTGACTTGTCGACACGCTCATCCGTTGCGTCGGTCGAAGCTTTCGCGCGACAACAGCAGTTTCGGGAAGTGCATCTCCGCCCAGTCGTCGACCGGGGCCAGCACTCGATTCAGTGACCGCCCTGTTGACGTAAGGCGGTATTCGACGTGCGGAGGCACGGTCTGGTGATCGATCCGCTCCACCAGCCCATTGCGCTCCAGCTCCCGAAGCGTCTGCGTGAGCATCTTCTGCGAGATCCCGTCGATCAGCCGCAGCAATTCGTTGTTGCGGACCGGGCGCTCCGCCAGCAGCGGGATGATCAGCAGCGCCCATTTGGTGGCGATCGCCTCCAACACGCTTCGCGATGGACAGGAAGCGCTGTAGACGTCGCCGCGCGACTTTCTCGAATTCGATCTGGGAATCATAGGAACCAAAAGGTGCGTACTTGTCGATCGGAAAGCGTATACCGAGAATGAGCGACATCTCAACTCGCTTCGGAGGGACGCACTGGCCTGGTCCCTCCTCGTGGCAGCCGGCATCGTCGAAATCGTGATGGCGGCCGCGCTCAAGTCCGCCGATGGCTGGACGAAACCGGGGCCGAGCGTGCTCGGCATCGCCTCGGCGCTGGCATCGATCTTCCTGCTCACCCATGCGATCAGGCATCTGCCGACTGGCACGGCCTACGCCGTCTGGACCGGGATCGGCGCGATCGGCGTCGCCGTCTACGGGATCGACGTGAAGGCGACTCGGCCACGCCCGCCCGACTGCTCTGCATCGGTCTCGTGATCGCCGGCATCGCGGGCCTGCGCTTCATCGACTCGTGAGCTGGAGGCGTTGGACCTTGGCAAACCTCGCCACGGCCTCACAAATCGCGACGCACCTCAGGCGTCTCACCCTCCTTCGACCGCCCGAGGTTGGCGATCGCCAGGCACAGCCCACCCCAGAGAACCGCCATCGCCAGGATCATCATCGCGATTGCAGAACCGCTCATCGTTCCGCCTCCATGTTTCGCGCCGGAATCTCCGTCGGAGTGTCCGGCCGCCACCGAACCATCGCCACCAGGATTCCGATGGGGATCACGGCTGCGGCGAGCCCCCAGCCGAACACCGAGACCATCCACTCCGGGTAGCCGCCATAGGTCTTCGCCAGCGTGCTGCGGAACTCCTGCACCAGGATGAACCCGAGGACGATCGGCACGAAGACCGAGATCAGCACGGTCCACCATCCCCTGACCGGTATCGAGCCGTACGCGTTCAGGTGGCTCGCCAGCGCCGGCAACTCGCGCAGCACCCAGACGATGACGACCATGCTCACGACGGCGACCAGCAGGATGCCGAACTTGTTGATGAAGTTGTCCATGATGTCCAGCACGGTCAGCGTGCTCGTCGTGCCGAACAGCACGATGCTGACGACGGCAAGCGGCATGGACACCACCATGGTGGACCCGATCCGGGTCATCTCGAACTTGTCCCGGATCGCGGAGATCACGACCTCGAGAATGCTCACCAGCGAAGTGATGCCCGCCAGGATCAGCGAAGCGAAGAACAGCACGCCGAGAAACGCGCCCGCGGGCGCCTCGCTGATGATCGTCGGAAACGCCACGAAGGCCAGGCCGATGCCGCTGGCGACGACCTCGCCGACCGCGACCCCCTGGGCCTGCGCCATGAAGCCGAGCGCCGCGAATACGCCGATGCCGCAGAGCAGCTCGAAGCCCGAATTCGCGAAGCCGACTACGAGCCCGGAGCCGGTCATGTCCGTCCGACGCCCCGTATACGACGCGTAGGTGATCATGATCCCGAAGCCGATCGACAGCGAGAAGAAGATCTGCCCGAAGGC
Source organism: uncultured Lautropia sp. (assembly GCA_937858875.1). Lineage (GTDB taxonomy): Bacteria > Pseudomonadota > Gammaproteobacteria > Burkholderiales > Burkholderiaceae_E > Zeimonas. Next base: position 2,719 of record CALLYQ010000500.1, read on the forward strand.
CGCAGCCCACACGGCCGTGTCGCCGAGCGCCGCCCAATTCGGGGTGAACAAGGCGTCGAGACCGTCGATCGCACCCGGCAGCAGCAAGGCCTGGACCACGAGAATAAGGAAGGCGAGCACCAGCACCGGAATGAAGATGACCGAGGTTGCGCCCACGCCCTTCTGAACCCCGAGCGCCATGATCGCGATCACCACGATCCAGACCACGACGAGAGGCACGAGGATGCCGGGCACGAAATCGAGTGTCACGCCCGACGCCGGGTCGGCCATCTGCAGGAACTGGCCGGTGAAGAATTGCGCCGGATCCTCACCCCAGCCCTTGTCGACCGAGAGCAGCATGTAGCGCAGCGACCAGCCGATGATCGCCGCGTAGTAGACGGCGATGACAGCGCAGATCCCGGTCTGCCACCAGCCGAGAAACTCCGCCTTGCGGTGCATCCGCGCGAACGACAGCGGGGCCGATCCACGGTAGCGATTGCCCATCGCGTAATCGAGATACAGGAACGGGATGCCGGCGGTGAGCAGCGCAACGAGATAAGGCAGGATGAACGCGCCGCCGCCGTTCTCGTAGGTGACGTACGGGAAGCGCCAGATGTTGCCGAGGCCGACCGCCGATCCGATCGCGGCGAAGATGAACACCAGTCGCGACGAGAAGGCGCCGCGCCTGGCGTCCTGCGTCGCTGCGGTCTCGCGGGTCATCGGGACTCCTTTCGATATGGAGAGGGCGACCTCGACCATCGTTCGAGTTCGAGGCCTCGACGGATCGGAGCATTATCAGGATCAATGTCGATGCCGGCAATGTCGCCCGGGCCAGCATGGGCTGGCATGCGCGCCCCCCAGGCCCGCAGGCGCTACACTCGCGGCGCTGGCGCAACCGCGCGAGCAGGCGATCGCAGGCCGTCGGCCGGCCGAACTGCGATGGCGACGATGCGAAGCGCGCAGGCCGTGCAAATGGCGTCAGAGCGCAAAGAGCCCTTCGAAGGGCAGGCCTGACGAGCGAAATGTCGACCAAACGGAGCAGCTATCACCACGGCAACCTGCGCGAGGCGCTGATCGGCGCCACGGCTGCGCTGATCGCCGAGTCGGGGCCCTATGCCTTCACGCTGGCGGAGGCGGCCCGGCGGGCAGGGGTGTCGGCAGCCGCGCCGTACCGGCATTTCCGGGACCGCGAAGACCTGCTGGAAGCCGTTGCCACGGAGGGATTCGACGCCTTCGCGTCTCGCCTGAAGGCAGCCTTCGACGAAGGGAAACCGACGCCGTTGACGGCGTTTCTCCGTACCGGACAAGCCTACCTGGACTTCGCGCGCGAACAACCTGGCCACTACATCGCGATGTTCGAGGCAGGGCTGTCGATCGCCGGCAACAGCGAACTGATGCGCGCCGCAAGCTCGGCCCATGCCGTGATCGTGACTGCCGCAGCCGCCTTGTCGGCGCACCTTTCCGAAGGGGAGCGCCCCCCGCCCTCCATGGTCGCCAACCACATCTGGGCCCTGAGCCACGGCGTGGTCGAGTTGTTCGGCCGCGGCAGACCCGGTGGCCGAGCCCCCTACTCCGCGGCCGAGATGCTGGAAAGCGGGGCGTTGATCTACCTTCGCGGCCTTGGCGTGCTGCCGCGCTGACTTCGGCCTGCACTACCCGATCTTCTCTCTCGCCGAGAACGTGCAAACGGACCCTTGCATCGACAGAGCAACGTGCTACGATGTTAATGTGAATAACATTCACATTAGTGAGAATGGAATGACTACTCAACTGATTGACCCCTCGGTCTGGGATCGGGTCACGGTCGCCGTCACGTCTGTACGAGACTGGCTCGACGAGCGCGGCAAGGCGGCATGGCTGTTCGCCATGATCCTCGGCTTCATCTTCTTCTGGCCCGTCGGCCTGGGCATCCTGGCCTACATGATCTGGAGCAAACGCATGTTCGGCTGCCGCCACCACCGGAACCGTCGTGACAACGGTTTCGAACATCACGCATTCACGCCTACCGGAAACGCTGCCTTCGACGCCTATCGCGCGGAGACGCTCAAACGGCTCGAGGAGGAGCACCGTGAGTTCCTGGAGTTTCTCCAGAAGCTGCGCGAAGCGAGGGACAAGGCGGAGTTCGACCAGTTCATGCAGCAGCGGGGTTCGGAGGGTTGAGCGGGCGCCGCACCATGTAGCAACGGCGGCGCGACGGTAATGACCCGGCGCGTCGCCTTCTCTCCGCGTCCCGTCCAGCCAAGGAAGCTTGGCAACGGCTACGCGTGATGCTCGAGCTCTTCACGTACGATCTTGCGGACGACTTCCGCAGTCAGTGGCTCGCCTGCCTCGGACACCATTCCTTGCAGCGCTTCATTGATGAGCGTTTGGTAACCCTTTCCCGTCCTTTCGGATTGCTCCCGAAACGCCTCGATGACGACGTCATCAAGGTAGATCGTCACGCGGGTCTTTCCCTTCGGCACTTTCAATGGGCCCCGCTTGGCCGTCGAGAAATCAGGTTCCTTGCTCATACGCTTTCGCTTGCTTCGCGTCCGGACGACGAACCGAGATGAGCCGGACAACCTCACCACGGTATGTGTAAACCACCAATCTGAGCTGCCCGAAGATGTTCCTGCCAAGAGCTATGAAGCGTTGCTCTTCCCGTGACGACTCATCCTCCAGCGTCAGTACGAAGGGATCGTCGGTAACGCCATCGCCTTCGGAAAGAGATATTCCATGCTTGCGCCGGTTTGCCGCATCCTTCTTCGGATCGAACTCGATTGCCACGTACCAATATACGTATGTTATACATACACGTCAAGTGCGGCCTGAGGTTCATGCGATGCAGAGCGCAAGCTTCAGAAGCCCAACTGAAGCAGCCAAGTCCGCGAAGCGCATCAACGATAGGAAGTGCTCAACCCCTTGGATCGGCCTCGTAGGTGCTTGAAAATAGTGGAAAGCTGCAACTATCAGCCAGCTTATGCGGCGTAAAAATTCACGGACGCACCGAATCGCGCCAGCCGCGTCGAGTTGCCGTCCGGCCTTCCACCGACGCCGTTCGGCGAGGCGGGCTTAACTTCATCGATATCCCTCCGGATTCCCGCTCTGCCATCGCCACGCATCGGCGCACATCCGCTCGAGCCCCAGCTCGGCGCGCCAGCCGAGCAGTCCCTCGGCATGCGAAGGATCCGCCCAGCAGGCGGCGATGTCGCCGGGACGCCGGTCGACGATCGTGTACGGCACCGGCCGCCCGCTCGCCTTCTCGAACGCGCGAACCATCTCGAGAACCGAGTAGCCGGTGCCCGTGCCCAGGTTGACGGTGAACGCGCCCTGCGCACGCGCGGCGTGAGCGAGCGCCGCCAGATGCCCGCGCGCCAGATCGACGACGTGAATGTAGTCGCGCACGCCGGTACCGTCGGGCGTCGGCCAGTCGCCGCCGAACACCGACAGCCGCGGCAGCCGGCCGACCGCAACCTGGCTGACGAAAGGCAGCAGGTTGTTCGGGATGCCGCGCGGATCCTCCCCGATCAGCCCGCTCTCGTGCGCGCCGACCGGGTTGAAGTAGCGCAGGATGCCGATCGACCAGCGAGAGTCTGACGCGGCCAGGTCGGCCAGCAGGTGCTCGACCATCCACTTGCTGCGGCCGTACGGGTTCGTCGGGCCGGTGCGTGCCGATTCGTCGAGCGGTACGCGCTCGGGATCGCCGTAGACCGTGGCCGAGGAGCTGAACACGAAGCGGCGCACGCCGGCGTCGGCCAGGCAACGCAGCAGCGTCGTCGTGCCGCCGACGTTGACGTCGTAATAGCGCAGCGGTTGCTCGACCGACTCGCCGACCGCCTTCAGGCCGGCGAAGTGCACGACGGCGTCGAACCGTCGATCGGCGAGCAGGCGGCGCAGCAGCGCTTCGTCGCGCACGTCGCCGACCACCAGCGGCGCCGGGCGGCCGGTGATCCGCTCGACCCGCTGCAGCGATTCGGCGCTCGCGTTCGACAGATCGTCGAGCACCGTCGGCTCGTAACCGGCCTGCAGCAATTCCAGCACCGTGTGCGAACCGATGTAGCCGGCCCCGCCGGTCACCAGGATCCTGTTCGCTGCGCCTTCCGGCATCCTTCGCTCCTTCGATGACGAACCGTGACGCGCCGCGGCCCCACGGAACGCGCAAGTGTCGCATGATGTTTGCGACGTCGACCCAAGCGCCTGCGCCACCGATGCCCCGGTTCTTCATCGCCTTGCGCCCCGATCCCGCCACCGCCGCCGAACTCGGCACGCTTGCCGCCGAGCTCGGTCGGCGCTGCCGCGGCAAGGCGCTGGCCGCCTGCGACCTGCACCTCACTCTGGCCTTCATCGGCGAGCGTTCACGCGAGACCGCTGCCGCACTGGCGGCACTGCTCGACGGGCTCCCGCACGAGCTGCCGGCGCTGCGCCTCGAAACGATCGGCCGCTTCGGCCCGGCGCTGCTGTGGATCGGCCCGGACGGCACGCCCGCGGTGAGCGAAACGGAAGAACTCGCGGACGTTGCGGCC
>CALLYQ010000501.1 GCA_937858875.1 uncultured Lautropia sp.
GGCAGCCGCCGCGACGTGGCCCAGCGCCCATTGCCGTCCATGATGATCGCGACGTGCTGCGGCACTTCGCCGCTGGCCGGCACGACGCGAGTCGAACTCGGGAAAGCTGTCATCGCCGGACGGATCAGACCGTCATGATCTCCTGCTCCTTGACCGCCAGCAGCTTGTCGATCTCGGCGACGAAGCGGTCGGTGAGCTTCTGGACTTCATCCTGCGAGCGACGTTCCTCGTCTTCGGAGATCGCCTTGTCCTTGAGCAGCTTCTTGAACTGGTCGTTCGCCTCGCGACGCAGGTTGCGCACGGCGACCTTCGCATGTTCGGCGTCGTTGCGCGCGATCTTGGTCATCTCGCGGCGACGCTCCTCGGACAGCGGCGGCATCGGCACGCGGATCAGGTCGCCGCTGGTCGACGGGTTCAGCCCGAGATCGGACTCGCGGATCGCCTTGTCGACGACCTGCACCATCTTCTTCTCCCAGGGCTGCACGGCCAGCGTGCGCGCATCCTGGACCGTGACGTTGGCGACCTGCGACAGCGGCACCGGGCTGCCGTAGTACTCGACGTGGATGTGATCGAGCAGGCCGGCGTGCGCCCGGCCGGTTCGGATCTTCTGGAAGCTGGTCTTCATTGCTTCGAGCGACTTCTGCATCTTCTGCTCGGCCGCCTGCCTGACCTCGGCTACGCTCATGAGTCCTCCGGAATTCCTGTGTTCAGACGTGGACGAGCGTGCCCTCGTCCTCGCCGCGAACGGCGCGCATCAGCGCCCCTTCCTTGAAGATCGAGAACACGCGAATCGGCAATTTCTGGTCCCGGCACAGCGCGAAGGCGGTCGCGTCCATCACCTGCAGGTTGCGGCTGATCGCCTCGTCGAAGCTGATGCGCTGGTAGCGCGTGGCGCGCGAGTCCTTCATCGGATCGGCGGTGTAGACGCCGTCGACCTTGGTGGCCTTCAGCACGACCTCGGCGCCCATCTCGGCGCCGCGCAATGCGGCGGCCGTGTCGGTCGTGAAGAACGGGTTGCCGGTGCCGGCGGCGAAGATGACGACCTTGCCCTCTTCGAGATAGCGCAGCGCCTTCGGCCGGATGTACGGCTCGACGACCTGCTCGATCTTCAGCGCCGACTGCACCCGCGCGACGACGCCGCGCTGGCGCAGCGCATCCTGAAGCGCGAGCGAGTTCATCACCGTGGCCAGCATGCCCATGTAGTCGGCGGTGGCGCGATCCGCCCGCCATGCCGCGAAAGATGTTGCCGCCGCCGATCACGATCGCCAGTTCGACGCCCAGCGCCGCGACACCGGCGATCTCGCCGACCATCGCGTGCAGCGTATCGCGGTTGATGCCGTAGGCGTCGTCGCCCATCAGCGCCTCGCCCGACAGTTTCAGCAGCACGCGACGGTGGGCGAAAGGCCGGGAGGCGGCAAGGACTTCAGCGGCAGCGCTTTGCAGGGAATTCAATGACGCTCTCCGTTCGGTTTCGCCGGCCGACCGGGCCGGCGTCGGATTCAGCCGCCGAATTATGGCCCCTTTCGAAATCGGGGCCTCAGCGGCCGGACGCCGCGGCCGCCTGCGCGGCCACTTCGGCGGCGAAATCGGACTGCTTGCGTTCGATGCCTTCGCCGACCACATACAGCGTGAAGGCGGCGATCTGCGCGCTGCGCGATTTCAGCAACTGCTCGACGGTCTGCTTGTCGTCCTTGACGAAGGGCTGGCCGAGCAGCGTGACTTCCTTCAGGAACTTGTTGACCGCGCCGTCGACCATCTTGGCCAGGATCTCGGGCGACTTGCCGGGCTTGCCGGCCGCGGCGGCCTTGGCCTGCTCTTCGTCGGCCTTAAGTTGCGCGACCGAGCGCTCGCGCTCGATGTCCTCGGCGGCCACGCCGTCTTGCGCCAGCGCCTTCGGCTTGCTGGCGGCGATGTGCATGGCCAGGTCCTTGGCCAGGACTTCGTCGCCGCCGACCAGGTCGACCAGCACGCCGATCCTGGCGCCCCCGTGCAGGTAGCTCGCGAGCTTGCCCTCGGCTTCGCGGCGCGCGAAGCGGCGGATGCTCAGGTTCTCGCCGATGCGCCCGATCAGCGCCTTGCGGTACTCGTCTACCGTGGTATCGCCCATCGGCAGCGCCGACAGCGCGTCGACGTCGGCCGGCGAGCGCTCGACGACGAGCTGCGCCAGGTCGGCGGCGAGCTTCAGGAAGTCGTCGTTCTTGGCGACGAAGTCGGTCTCGCAGTTCAGCTCGACGATCGCGCCGGTACGGCCGTCGTCGGTCAGGTGGATGCCGACCACGCCTTCGGCGGTCACGCGCGAGGCCGCCTTGCTGGCCTTGTTGCCGAGCTTCACGCGCAGGATCTCCTCGGCGCGCGCCATGTCGCCCCCGGCTTCGGTGAGCGCCTTCTTGCACTCCATCATCGGCGCGTCGGTCTTCTCGCGCAGTTCCTTGACCATGGCTGCAGTGATTTCGGCCATTGCTGGACTCCGTGTCTGTCAGTCGATTGTTCGGTTCCCTGCCCCGAAGGCCGCCTGCGGCGCCTCCCGGGACCAGGAAAGAAAAGGGGCTGTCCCGGACAGCCCCTCAGCAACGCACGCCGGCCCGCGGTCGAAGCGCGGGCGGCCGGGCGCAGGGCTGTGGCCGGTTCAGGCCTCTTCGTCTTCGCCCGCTTCGATCTCGACGAATTCTTCGTCGTCTTCCGAAGCGGTCTTCACGATTTCCTGCAGCGAGGCGGTGCGTCCTTCGAGGATCGCATCGGCCGCGCCGCGCGCATAGAGCTTGATCGCCCGGCCCGAGTCATCGTTGCCGGGGATCACGTGATCGATGCCTTCCGGCGTGTGGTTCGAATCGACGACCGCAACGATCGGAATGCCCAGCTTCTGCGCTTCGGTCACGGCGATCTTGTGATAACCGACGTCGACGACGAACAGCGCATCGGGCAGCCCGCCCATGTCCTTGATGCCGCCCAGGCTGCGGTTCAGCTTGTCGAGCTCGCGCTGGAACAGCAGGCCTTCCTTCTTGGACATCTTCTCGACGCCGCCGTCGGCGATCGTGGCTTCCATGTCCTTCAGGCGCTTGATCGAGGTCTTGACCGTCTTGAAGTTGGTCAGCATGCCACCCAGCCAGCGTTGGTCGACGTAGGGCATGCCGGCGCGGGCAGCTTCCTCGGCGATCGTTTCGCGCGCCGAGCGCTTGGTGCCGACGAACATCACGGTGCCGCGGTTGGCGGCCAGCTGGCGCAGGTACTTCATCGCATCCTGGTACATGACCAGGGTCTTCTCGAGGTTGAAGATGTGGATGCGATTGCGGTGGCCGTAGATGTACGGGGCCATCCGCGGATTCCAGAACCGCGTCTGGTGGCCGAAATGAACTCCGGCCTCGAGCATTTGCCGCATGGTGACGGACATGACAGACTCCGACTGAGGGTTGTGACCGACACGCCGCTCGGCCGAGACCTTGCCGGCGAGAGCGGAAACCCTGGGGTTTCCCGCTGCACATTGCGTGCATGGCTTCGACGGCCCGGCCGCGACACCCATCAGGTGCGGCGCGCGCGATTTTGGCCGGACCTGCGCCAGCCAAGCCTATAATTCTAGCATGACGATCAACATCAAGTCGGCCTCCGAAATCGAGGCCATGCGGGTCGCCTGCCGGCTGGCAAGCGAGGTTCTCGACTACATCGAGCCGTTCGTGACACCGGGCGTGACCACCGGCGAACTCGACCGGCTCTGCCACGACTACATGGTCGATGTGCAGGGCACGGTGCCGGCGCCGCTGAACTACGCACCGCCGGGCTACAAGCCCTTCCCCAAATCGATCTGTACCTCGGTCAACCACCAGGTCTGCCACGGCATCCCGGGCGACAAGGTGCTGAAGAACGGCGACATCGTGAACATCGACGTCACGGTGATCAAGGACGGCTTCCACGGCGACACAAGCCGGATGTTCGTCGCCGGGGAGGCCTCGATCGCCGCTCGCAGGCTGATCCAGGTCACCTGGGAGTGCATGTGGCTCGGCATCGAGCAGGTGCGCCCGGGCGGCTCGCTCGGCGACATCGGCCATGCGATCCAGCGCTATGCCGAGAGCATGGGCTGCTCGGTCGTGCGCGAGTTCTGCGGCCACGGCATCGGGCGGCAGTTCCACGAGGATCCGCAGGTGCTGCACTACGGCCGTCCCGGCACCGGGCCGGTCATGCAGCCGGGCATGATCTTCACCGTCGAGCCGATGCTGAACGCCGGTCGGCGCGAGATCAGGGAAATGGCCGACGGCTGGGCGATCGTCACCAAGGACCACAGTCTGTCGGCGCAGTGGGAGCACACGGTGCTGGTCACCGACAGCGGGCACGAGGTGCTGACCGTCTCGGCCGGCGCCCCGGAGCGGCCGGCGGAGTTGCCGAAGGTCGCCTGAACGCGCTCTTCTCGCGGATGAAATCGACGGGCTGCCCATGGACGCTCCGCTGAGCACAGGCAGTCCGGCCAGCGAGGCCCAGCCGGTCGCCACAAACGCGTCGCCGGTCGCCGTCGAGG
>CALLYQ010000502.1 GCA_937858875.1 uncultured Lautropia sp.
CCGGAACAGGCGAAATCGGTGCTCGCCGCGCATCCGGGCGTCGAAGCGCACTTCTACGATGCCGGCCACGGCTTCAACTGCGACCAGCGCGGCTCCTACGATGCGCCGTCGGCAAAGCTGGCGCGCGAGCGCACGCTGGCGTTCCTGAAAGAGCACGTCGGCTAGACGAGACGCGCGCAGCCAGCCGGCGCCGCACGCGCCAGCTGGTGGGCGGAGGTTCACCGCGCCAGCACGAGCCGACCGCTGACCTTGCCGGCGCGCAGCCGGTCGAGCGCCTCGTTGACTTGCGCCATCGGCACGGCCTCGACCGGCAGCGGCGGCACGCGACCGGATTTGACGAGCGCGATCAGCTCGCGCAGCTCGCCCAGATTGCCGACGTAGGAGCCGCGCAGCGTGATCGCGCGCAGCACCAGCAGCGGCACCGACAGCTGGATGTCGCCGCCGAACAGGCCGACCGCCACGTAGGTGCCGGCCTTGCGGATCGCGGCGATGCCGAAGTTCGCCGTCTCGCCGGCGCCGACGAAATCGATCGCCGCGGCGACGCCGCCCTGAAGCGCCTGCATTTCTGCCAATGCTCCCGGGTCGCGCGGATCGACGACCAGATGCGCGCCTTCGGCCAGCGCCAGTTCGCGCTTGGCCGGATCGATGTCGGCCAGTGCGATCCGCTTGTGCCCGAGCGCACGCGCGATCTGCAGGCCGCTCAGGCCGACGCCGCCGGCACCCAGGATCAGCAGCCAGTCGCGATCGCGATCGACCGGCGCCTTGCGCAGTGCGCTGTAGGCAGTCAGCCCCGAGCAGGCGTAAGTCGCGGCCAACGTCGGATCGATGCCGCTGACGTCGACCAGGTAGCGCGGATGCGGCACCACGCACTTGTCGGCGTAGCCGCCGGGGCGGAACACGCCGATCGACGTGGACGTCGGGCAGCAGTTTTCCTCGCCGCGCCGGCAGATCTCGCACTTGCCGCAGCCCAGCCACGGATAGACGAGGACGTCGCGCCCGATCGCGTCATCGCCCAGCGCCGCACCGGGCCCCTTGGCGACCACCCGTCCGAGCACCTCGTGGCCCATCACCAGCGGCAGCTGCACGCCGCGGTCGGCCAGGCTCAGCCTGCGGCCACCGCCGAGTTCGTAGAAGCCTTCCTGCAGGTGCAGATCGCTGTGGCAGACGCCGCAGCGCGTGACCTCGACGACGACCTCGGTGCCGGTCGGCACCGGATCGGGCGCATCGACGGCCTCGACCGGTTCGCAGAAGCACCTCACCACGTATGAACGCATCGGCTGTCTCTCCCGTTCCGCGCGGCCGGGGTCGCGGTCAGGAGCGCCGCTGAGACCGCCGCGGCGCTCCTGGCCAGGGTTCGCTCCGACCCGCTCAGGGCACGAAGGTATCGCCGAGCACGATGCCTTCGCGGCGCGGGTCGGCGCCGCCGGCATAGGCCGGCTCGCCGCCCACGGTCGTGCGCACGATGCTGCCCAGGCCGCTGGTCTGCGCGCCGGTGGAGACCGTGTGTCCGAAGGCGCGCAGGCCCGTGATCAACGGATCGTTGTCGCCGCCGTTCGACGTGTCGACGTGCGGATGTTCGCCGCCGACCGAGATCGAAGGGCCGTTCGACGTGCCGAAGTTGATCATCGAGATCGCCTGCTGCGGATCGAGCTTCCAGTCGAGCGTGCCGACCAGCGTCTTGACCACGTACTGGATGATCGCCGCGCCACCCGGCGAGCCGGTGGCCATGACGAACTCGCCGGGCCTGCCGTCGGCATCGGGCAGGAACACCAGCGTCGGCGCCATCGAGCTGCGCGGCCGCTTGCCCGGCGCCACGGCGTTGGCGATCGGATTGCCGTCACCGTCGACCGGATCCGCCGAGAAGTCGGTCAGCTCGTTGTTCAGCAGGAAACCGCCCCGGGTCATGTGGAACGAACCGAAACCGCCTTCGATCGTCGTCGTCAGCGCGACGACGTTGCCCTCCTTGTCGACGATCGACACGTGCGAGGTGCCGCGCTCGGCGATCGCCGGCGAAATGCCGAGCGGCACCGGCCCGAGGTCACCGGGGGCCGCGACCCCCATCGTCGCCGTGAAGTCGATCAGGTTGGCCCGCTGACGCAGGTAGTTCTTGTCGAGCAGGCTGTTCCAGTTGCCGCCGGGCAGCGGCACGAAGTCGGTGTCGGCCATGTACTTGTTGCGGTCGGCATAGGCCAGCCGCTCGGCCTCGATGACCAGGTGCACGCCGAACGGCGATGGACGCCCGCCCTCGCGATCGACCGCGCTCGGCCCGAAGCGGCCCAGATCGAAGTTCTCGAGCACGCCGAGCGCCGAGGCCACGGTGAGTCCGCCCGACGACGGTGGCGGCATCCCGCAGACCAGGTACTGACGGTAGTGCGTGCAGACCGCTTCGCGCCTCTTGCTCTCGTAGGCGGCGAGGTCCTCGAGCGTGGTCAGCCCCGGCGTGATGCCGCCGGTCGTGTCGGCGATCTCGTCGACGATGTCCTGCGCGATCTCGCCGGTATAGAAGGCCTGGATCCCGTTCTCGGCGACCGCCCTGAAGGTCTGCGCCAGCGCCGGGCTCTCGAGCAGCGTGCCGGCCGCCTTGGCGCTCCCGTCGGCGTTCAGGAAATAGTCGCGTGCCTCGGCGTCGCGTGCCAGTTGCGCTCGTGAGCCGGCGATCGACGCCGACATCCGCGGGCTGATCGCGAAGCCTTCGTCGGCAATCCGGATCGCCGGTTCGAACAGCTCCTTCCAGCTCAGCTTGCCATGGTCGCGATGCGCAGCATCGAGCATGTGCAGCGTGCCTGGCGTGCCGATCGAGCGGCCGCTGGCGCGCGCGCCGGGCTGGGGCGTCGTCTGCTCGGTGTCGCTGATCCAGCGTAGGTAGTTCCCGGTCGCGGCCGCCGGCGCAGTTTCTCGACCGTCGTAGGCGACGACCGTCTTCGTGGCCGCGTCGTAGTGCATCAGGAAGGCGCCGCCGCCGATGCCGGAAGACTGCGGTTCGACGAGGTTCAGCACCATCTGCGTTGCAACGGCGGCGTCGACCGCCGAACCGCCGCGCGCGAGCACGTCGCAGGCGACCTTGGTGGCGATCGGATTGGCCGCGATCGCCATGTAGGTCCGCGCGTAGACGACGCCCTTGCTGGCGTAGCCGCTGCCGATTTCCGGTGCGCCATCGGCCGGAGGCGCCAGCGGGTCGATCAGCTCGCCGGTATCGGACAGCTGCAGGCAGGTCTTCGGTGCCTCGGGCTCCGGTGCCGGCGGCTCGGGCTGCGGCGCCTCGGCGACCGGTGGCAGGTCGTCATCGTCATCGTCGCTGCTGCAGCCGGCCAGCATTGTCATTGCCAGCGCGGCGGCCGCGCACGGCAGCACCCAGGCGGCCCGCGGGCCACGTCGTCCAAGCGGGTTCATAATGCGTGCTCCTCCCTGTCTGTGTTGTGTCGTGGCCCGCTGCCGCCTCGCGCGTCCGGAGACGCTGGCGCTGCACCTGCCTCGGGCACGACGAGTGTAACGAAAGGTTTCGGCATCGGGTGCTCTCGTCGGGTGCTCTCCCTTGGGCCTGCGACTTGCGTTACCGTTGGGCCCCGGAAGCACGAACGGAGAGCGGCGAGATGAGCGAGCTGGCAGCGTTGATCGATCGGCACCATGCCGAGTTCACTGCGTGGCGTCGAGACATCCATGCCCATCCCGAGCTCGGTTTCGCCGAATCGCGCACCGCCGCGCTGGTCGCCGACCGGCTCGAGGCCTTCGGCGTGGAAGTGCACCGTGGCGTGGGCCGCACCGGGGTGGTCGGCGTGCTGCGCTGCGGTAATTCGCCGCGCACGATCGGGCTGCGCGCCGACATGGATGCGCTGCCGATCCACGAAGCCAACGACTTCGAGCACCGTTCGCGCCACGACGGCGTCATGCATGCCTGCGGCCACGACGGCCACACGGCGATGCTGCTCGGCGCAGCCAAGGTGCTGGCGGCCACGCGGCGCTTCGACGGCACCGTGCATTTCATCTTCCAGCCCGCCGAGGAAGGACTGGGCGGTGCGAAGGCCATGCTCGACGACGGCCTGTTGGAACGCTTTCCCTGCGACACGATCTTCGGCATGCACAACCGCCCGAAGCTCGCGGTCGGCCGCTTCGCCGTGCGCGCCGGCCCGATGATGGCCGGCGGCGCCTTCTTCGACATCGACGTGACCGGCGTCGGCGCGCACGGTGCCCGGCCCGAGGCCGGTGTCGATCCGATCGTCGTGGGCGTGCAGATCGCGTCGACGCTGCAGACGATCGTCTCGCGCAACGTGCGCCCGGTCGACACCGCGGTGCTGTCGATCACGCAATTCCATGCCGGCGACGCCTACAACGTGATTCCGCAGACCGCCCGGCTGTCGGGCACCGTGCGCGCCTTTTCGAACGAGACGATGGCCTTGATCGGCGACCACATGAAGCGCACGGCCGAGAACGTCGCGCGGGCGATGGGCGCACAGGCGCAGGTCGACTTTCGCGTCAACTTCCAGCCCACGATCAACGACACCGGGCAGGCCGAGTTCGCCGCTTCGGTCTGCGAGGAACTGGTCGGCGCCGAGAACGTCGAACGCGACCCGCCGCCGAACATGGCCAGCGAGGACTTCTCGTTCATGCTCGCCCGCGTGCCCGGCTGCTTCGTGAACATCGGCAACGGCGATGTCGAAGGCTCGTGCGAGGTTCACAACCCGGCCTACGACTTCAACGACGCGGCGCTGCCGCTGGGTGTTGCCTTCTTCGTTCGAGCGGTCGAACGCAAGCTGGCACCCGCCGGGTGGGCAGCGTCGTCCACGGAACCCTTACGACCCATCCCGACAAAGGACAGAACATGACGACAGAGGCGATGACGCCGGGAAATCCGCTGGCCACTCGCGCGGACACGCGCCGACGCTTGCTCGCCGGCACGGGTTCGGCGCTGATTCTGGGCATGCTCGCGCAATCGCCGTCAGCGTTCGCCAGCCAGCTTCTGGCGCAGGCAACGGCGCCGGCCGCCGCCGACAACGGCACGCCGGTCTACGAGCCGCGCCGCGGGCAGTCCGGCAAGGACGTGATCTGGATCCCGACGCCCGATCGCCTCGTCAACCGGATGCTGCAGCTTGCCGGCCTCACACGTGACGACTACCTGATCGATCTGGGCTCGGGCGACGGCAAGATCGTCATCGCCGCGGCCCGCGACTTCGGCGTCAGCGGCCAGGGCATCGAGTACAACCCCGACATGGTCGAGCTGTCGAAACGCAATGCGCAGGCGGCCGGCGTCGGCGAGCGGGCGCGCTTCGAAAAGGCCGACATCTTCGAGTCCGACTTCTCGCGCGCCACGGTCATCACGATGTACCTGCTGCCGCACCTGAACATGAAGCTGCGGCACCGGCTGCTCGCGCTCAAACCGGGCACGCGGCTCGTTTCGCACGAATTCCGGATGGGAAGCTGGGTGCCCGACGAGACCTCCCGCGTCGGCGGGGCATCGGCACATCTGTGGCTGGTGCCGGCCAACGTCGGCGGCGACTGGACGCTGCACTTCCCGCAGCGCAGCGGCCCGGCCTCGCTCGCGATGAGCGTCGAGCAAACGTTCCAGAACTTCCGCGGACGTGTCGTTTTCGAGCACTTCGAGACTGGTTTCCGCGACCACAAGGTGCACGGCGAGCGCGTGCGCTTCGCATTCACCGACGGCGACGGCAGGCTGCGCCGCTTCGATGGCCTGGTGAATGGCGACCGGATCGAAGGCGACGTCTTCGACGGCAGCGAGCGGGCGAGGTTCAGCGCCGAACGCAAAGGCCCGGCGCCCGCGATCGGCGGTTCTTCGCCGGCCCAGGAATCCGAGATGTACGAGCAGAGCTGATGAATACCGCCGATGGCAGCCCCCGCCCGTTGATCACGCTGCGCGAAGCGATCGCGATCATCGTCGGCATCGTGATCGGTGCCGGCATCTTCAAGGCGCCGTCACTGGTCGCCCAGTTCACCGGGTCGGGCGGCTGGATGCTCGCGGCATGGGCGATCGGCGGCCT
>CALLYQ010000503.1 GCA_937858875.1 uncultured Lautropia sp.
CAGACTCCACGGCCACGTCAGTGCCTGCGCCGATGGCCACACCGAGATCAGCCTGCACCAGCGCCGGCGCGTCATTCACCCCGTCGCCCACCATGGCGACGGAGAGCCCGCGCCCCTGAAGCTCCTTGATCTTTTCGGACTTTTGATCAGGCAGCACTTCGGCGAAGTATTCGGTGATGCCGAGTTCCTCGGACACTGCCTTTGCAACGCCCTCGGCATCGCCAGTGAGCATGATCGAGTTGATTCCCAGGGAATTGAGCTCCGCGATCGCCTCCTTTGATTCCGGTCGGACGATGTCGGCCAGCGCGAAGAGAGCGCGCGGCTTGCCATCGCGCACGAGGACGACGACCGTCTTGCCCTGTCCTTCCAATCGCTTGAGGCTTTCATGGGTGATGGCATTGCCCTGGCGTGCCAGGTGACCGGGGCTCACGATACGCACGTCCTGGCCGTCGACCTTGGCCATGATGCCTTCGCCGGTGATGTTACCGACGTCGGTCGCCCGAGGAATGACAATCGCGCGGTCGTTTGCCTCGGCAACGATACCGTGAGCGATTGGGTGCTCGGACTGGCTCTCGGCGGCTGCGGCAAAGCCGAGTTCTTCGTTTTCGTCGCCATCGGCGAGCAATACGATATCGCTAACGCCGAAGCGCCCTTCGGTCAACGTGCCCGTCTTGTCGAAGACGGCGGCGTCGAGATTGCGTGCTCGCTCAAAGGCGGCACGGTCGCGGATCAGCAGGCCGTCGCTTGCCGATAGCGATGTGCTGACCGCGACGACCAGCGGGACAGCGAGACCGAGAGCGTGCGGACAGGCCACCACCATGACTGTGACCATGCGCTCGATTGCGAATTCGAGTGGCGCAGATAGGATAAACCCCCAAACGAAAAGCGTGCCGAAGCCGACGATAAGCGCGATATAGGTGAGCCAGGAGGCTGCTCGGTTGGCGACGTCCTGCGTGCGCGATCGAGTCGCCTGCGCCTTTTTGACCAGGTCGATGACCTGTGAGAGATAGGTCGCGTCGCCCGTGGCAGTCACCCTGATGGTGACCGCGTTGGCCCCGTTGATGGCGCCGCCAATGGCGGTTGCGCCGACGCCCTTGGACACGGGCCGGGATTCGCCGGTGAGCATTGCCTCGTTGAACCCCGACGAACCTTCGATGATCGCGCCATCGACCGGCACCTTTGCGCCTGGCCGCACGATGACGTGATCACCGGGCTGCAGGGTCGCGATCGGCACTTCCTCGGACGAGCCGTCGGCCTTGATCCGAGTGGCGGAGTCCGGAAGGAGCCGCACCAGTTCTTCCAGTGCCCGCGATGCGCCCATGACCGAACGCATCTCAATCCAGTGGCCGAGCAGCATGACGGCGATCAGGGTCACCAATTCCCAGTAAAGCCCCTCGCCCGGAAACCCGAAGGTAACGGCGACCGAGAAGAAGTACGCCGCTGAGATCGCGAGCGCGATCAGCGTCATCATGCCGGGCTGTCCTTTGCGCAGCTCGGAGGTGAAGCCCGTCAGGAACGGCCAACCGCCATAGAAGTAAGCGATGGTCGAGAGCACGAAGAGGACGTAGCTGTCGCCCGGGAATGCCAACGCCTCTGCGATGCCCAGCAAATTCTGGATCATCGGCGAGAGCAACAGCACCGGCGGCGTGAGCACGAGAACGACCCAGAAGCGGCGTCGATAGTCCGCCACCATCGCGCCGTGGTCGTGTCCTTCGTGGCCCGCATGCTCCGAATGGCTGGAGCCGGCAGCCGCTACGACCTTGGCGTTGCCGTCGTAGCCTTCTCCATGTCCGCTCGCGTGCGTCTGATGGCTGCGATGGCTATGCTGCGAATGTGGTGAACTCATCAAGATTCTTCCTTTGTCGTGACCTACCGGGTATTGGACCGGCAAAAGCTGTCGAACCATCTCACGGCGACGACCGGCTCACGCCCTCTTGGGTTTCGAGTTTTGAAGGGCGCCCAAAACGGTGGCGGCCATGCTACGCCAACGAGCCCGGCTCTCATGAACGCAGCGCTCGCCGCCGGTCTCGACAGCCTCGTATAGGCGAGCAGCGGGAACGCGAGGATGACGGTCGAGTTGCCATTGCGCATCGACACCATCCTCGCTATAGGCGCCTCGATGCCTCGTCAGGCGGGCCGTTCCGTGAAGTTGTTTTGCTGCGGCTCGCCTCGGAACCACGGCGGGTCGAACAGCAAGCTGAACGCTTTTTCGTATCCTGCGTCGCGCACTTCCCGAAGACGCTTCAGCACAGCAGTCGTCTCGGCGATGGCTTCACGTTCGCGTACCAGCAGGGGATGGGTCTCGGGAAGCGGGCGACGATCTCGCTCGATGGCATCGGCGAGCATCGCTACGCCGTGCATCGCCGGACTGAACGCCTCCGATAGCAGATGGCGGCTGAAGCGCATCGGGTGAAGCCACTTCAGCGCTTCGGCCGTCCAAGGGTTGGAGAACGCCTGCACCCAAGGACTCGCGAAGGCACGATAGAGCATATCATTGAGATCGGAGATCTGTCGCACCCGCTCGAATGCCTCGCGCGGATAGCCGCTTCTCAAGTCCTCGACGCTACGCGGCTCGAAACGCACGCTGTACTGCGGTTTGCGGCAATCCGGATCGCCAGACGGATTGTCAATCTTCATCTCGTAGAGTCCTGGCGGCAGCGCCTCGATTTCTTCGAGGCTTTCGAGGATCGCTCGATGCTCCAGGCGCGCCACGCTGGCGGAAACGAAGATGCCGAGATGGCCGGTTCTCGGATGCGTGAGGTAGACGATGCGTTGACCGGCTCGTTTCAGGTCGTCGGTGTCCTCGTAAACCTCAGGGATCCAGCCCAACGCCTGATGTGGCGGGGTGATGTTGTCGCCGTAGGAAGCGAAGATGACGAGCGGGTGCGTGATTCGACGCAGATCCACGACGCAGCCAGGCTCGATCTCCAGTCGGCCCTGCTCCAACTCGTTTCCGATGAACAGGTTCCGGACAATCGACAGGATCTCCTCGCGGCTCAGCAGGTAGAAGCCACCCCACCAGCGCTCGAATTCGAGAAAGCGTTCGCGCTCGGAATCGATCCGGTTGAAAAGGTGCGCGTGCTTCTCCCATACCGCTTTTTCCGGCTGAAGCTGCTCGAAGTTCTGCGCCAGCCACGCGCCATCGAAGCGCCCGTCGCCGAGATCCGCGGTCAGGTGTGTCAACCAGCTGCCGCCGAGCAGGCCCCCCGCCAGCCGCATCGGATTGACACCCGCCTCGCCATCCCAATAGGACAGGGGCGATCCGTTGAGCACGGTGGTACCCGCCATTCCCTCGCAACTTGCGGACAGCAGCGTCACCGCCCAGCCGCCCTGGCAGTTGCCGTAGAGAACAGGAGGTTTGCCCGGATGACGTCTTGCGACCTCCTCGACGAAATCCTTCAGCGCGGCCAGAACGTCCGCCAGCGTCTGACCGGGAACCGGCTCGGGAAAGAAGACCACGAAGTAGACCGGGTGGCCTTCATGCATTGCGATCCCCACTTCCGAGTCGCGTTTGAACCCGCCGATCCCCGGGCCGTGGCCCGCCCGAGGCTCGACGATGACAACCGGCGGCTTCTCGAGATCGACGCAGTCGTCCCAGCAGTCGTCCCCGACCTCGGTGATGCGAAGCAAGGCGTAGCTGGCCGGCCGCTCGAAGCGGCGCGCGTCAAGCAATGTCTCGTACTTGAAGTCGAGCAGCGGTGGCATGCCTGCCCGCTCATGCGCAATCATGTCGTGCGCCCGCTCGCGTAAGGTGTCCCAGAACAGGACCGCACGTTCGAAAACATCGCGCTGGTAATCGAAATACTCGCCGAGTGCAACTGGAACTGACGCATCATCCGCTTTCTGCGCGCCGGCTTGCGCCGCAGGCGGTGGCGTGGTTCGGGACAACGGTTGCCCGCTCTCGAGAGTTGCAGCCTTCAAGTCGCCTTTTTTCGGGGAAGTGCGCGCCAGCGGCCGTGAGGCCGGGGCGAGCGGCGCCTTCAAACGCAAAGAGGTATTGGTCATCGTTTTCTCACTCGTTCGTCAGTGGACTGCTTCGAGCGCGAGTGCAACGCCTTGCCCTCCGCCGATGCAAAGCGTTACCAGGCCACGGCGGACGCCGTCGCGCCGCATCGAATGTAAAAGCCGGGTCGTAAGCACGGCTCCCGTGGCGCCGATCGGGTGTCCATGCGCAATGGCGCCGCCCTCGACGTTCACGACCTCGTCGGACAAGCCCAGTTCGCTGACAAGCGCCAGCGCGATCGCAGCGAATGCTTCGTTGACTTCCGCCCGCTCGATGTCGGCAAGCTGCCACCCGGCTCGCTGTAACGCCTGACGAACGGCCGGCACGGGGCCGAGTCCGAACATGCCTGGCGCGACCGCACCGACGCCGTAGCCCACAAGGCGTGCCATCGGCTGCAGGCCGCGCTTGTCCGCCCAAGCCGCGTCGGCCACGATCAGCGCGGCCGCCCCGGAGTTCAGGCCCGGAGCATTGCCCGCCGTGATGGTGCCGTCCTTGCGAAAGGCGGGCTTGAGCTTGGATAGGGAGTCGAGCGTTATTTCCGGGCGGTTGTGATCGTCCCGCTCGAACGTGACGAGCCCCTTGCGCGTCGGGATCTCGACCGGTGCTATCTCCGCGTCGAACTTGCCTGCCGCCTGCGCACGACTGAATCGCGTTTGCGAGCGCAAAGCCCAGCGATCCTGCGCCTCCCGGGAAATCCCGAACTTCGAAACCAGGTCTTCCGTCACCGAGCCCGAATGCTGGCCCGTGAACGCATCGTTGAGCCCGTCACGCAGCATGCTGTCGTGAACCTGCGCATCGCCCATTCGATAGCCCCATCGCCCACCGCTCATCAGGTAGGGCGACTGATCCATGTTCTCCATCCCCCCGGCGATTGCGCAGTTGACGAAACCGAGCATCACTTCCTGAGCCGCGGTCGCAATCGCTTGTGCGCCCGATCCGCAGACCCGATTCACCGTCATCGCGGGGACGGCTTCAACAATACCCGCCGCAATCGCGGCCTGGCGCGCGGGATTCATCTTCGCGCCGGCCTGAACAACCTGGCCCATGACCACCGTATCGATGTCATCGCCACTGAGCCCCGTTCGCGCGAGCACCTCTCGAATCGCAACCGCACCGAGGCCCGGGGCAGGAACATCCTTCAATACGCCGCCGTAGCTGCCGACGGCAGTGCGCACGGCAGCGCAAAGAACGACTTCAGGTTTGGACATCGAACACTCCTTGCGCCGCTGTACCGGGAAGCAACGGCACGAACAAGGACCAAGGCCCGGTGAATCCAATTATGCTTTCGCGACCCGGCCGCTACATGACTCCCGGATTACATTCGCGTAACCACTGACTTGCATTACGAATATGTAACCCAGACGTAATCCCCCCACCATTTCCCCGGCGTCATACTGGCGCCAGTCGAGAACGGCGCTTCGCGCGTCGTACCACTCGGGTCGATGGATCTACGTCGGAGGCAAGGCAATTCATGTCGAACCACCCGCAGCGAAATTCCGGTAATGGCGTAAGCGGCCGAAGGGCCGCCACCTGGGCGTTCTATGGCTTCCTGGCCATCGGCGCCTTCTTTCTGCTGGCGGAGCACCGCGCGCATCTGCTGGGTTGGCTTCCCTTCCTTCTGCTCGCGATGTGTCCCCTGATTCACTTCTTCCACGGCGGACATGGCAGTCACTCCGGCCATGATTCCGGAACCGACGCTTCGACGGGCTCTTCCACGCCGCCACCTAAACACAAGCACTGAACAGGCCAACGAGAGCTATCATGTCGCACGACACCGTACCCGCCTACGGACTGTGGTCCCTGGTCGTCATCAATTCGCTGGTGTTCATCGTCTTCGCGTTCAGCTTCGCCAAGCCGCAATCGAGCCGCGACTGGCGCTCCTTCGGCGCGTTCTCCGGATTTCTGGTCGCATTGTTCGCCGAGATGTACGGCTTTCCGCTGACGATCTATCTGCTGTCGGGCTGGCTGGGCTCGAAATTCCCCGGAGTGGATTTCCTGTCGCACGACGCCGGCCACCTGCTCGAGATGATGTTCGGCTGGCGCTCGAATCCGCACTTCGGGCCGTTTCACCTGCTGAGCGCGGTGTTCATCGGCGGAGGCTTCTGGCTTCTTTCGTCATCCTGGTCGGTTCTCTATGCGAGCCAGCGTTCGGGAACGCTGGCCACTACTGGGCCCTACGCTAGGATCAGGCACCCGCAGTACGCCGGCTTCGCGCTGATCATGTTCGGATTCCTGCTGCAATGGCCGACGCTGCTCACGCTGGCGATGTTCCCGATCCTGTGCGTGATGTATGTGCGCTTGGCCGTTTCGGAGGAGCGTGAAGTGGAACGGCACTTCGGCGCGCAATGGCGGGAGTACGCGCAGCGCACCCCGCGCTTCTGGCCGAAGTTCGGCGCCATCGCCCGCACCGGGCCCGCGTAAACAGGCAGACAACCGACATGAGCAAGATACCGATCGACCGGACCGAGGACATGTCCGACGGCTCCCGGCCATTGCCGTACCGTCGCGAAGCGGGTGCCCGGCTGTCGATGCACGAAATGCACCGTATCGCAGCGGCGGCGGCAAGCGCGCGACTACGCGACGAAGATTTCGCGCGGTGGGCCCAGGGCTTTGGTGCAATTCGGCACGACGACAAGACGCAGTTGCGGGTGCGGCGCCTGGTGCACGAGGTCGACCTCGCGCGCCAGCCCGCAAACGCGCCTGCCGATGCGTGGCAGCTCTTTGCCGCGGCCGACCGGCTTACCAGCGCAGCGATGTGGCTCGTCGTGCACATGTCCTATGCCCGACGGGTACGACTCGACGGAGCGGCCGTACAAGCCGGTGACTTCAAGCAGACGCCCGAGGGGCACGTGGGCGGCTCGCTGAACATGGTCCCCGCGTACGTCGGCTATCTGCTCGCCAACGCGCTCACCGGACGGACCCGTTCCTGGCTGATGGGCCAGGGACACAGCGTCGCCGCCATCGAGGCCGTGAACGCTCTGACCGGCAACCTGCACCCCGAACAGGCGGCGCGCTACGACGTCTCCGATGCGGGGCTTTCCCGTCTGTGCACCGACTTCTATTCCTACGCCATCGACGCAGACGGCGAACCTGGCGCCCCGCTCGGCAGCCATGTCAACGCGCACACGGCCGGAGGCCTCGCCGAAGGCGGATATCTCGGCTTTGCCGAGCTGCAGTACGTGCACATGCCGATGCCCGGCGAAACGCTCGTCGCTTTCCTGAGCGACGGCGCGTTCGAGGAACAACGCGGCGCAGACTGGGCGCCGCGCTGGTGGCGCGCGCAGGACACGGGGCTGGCGGTTCCGATCATGATCCTCAACGGCCGGCGGATCGAGCAACGCAGCTCAATGGAGCAGGAAGGCGGAGTCGCCTGGTTCTCCGATCACTTGCGCCTGAACGGCTTTGATCCAATCGTCATCGACGGCACCGATCCCGCTGCCTTCGCGTGGGCGATACTCGAGGCGGAAGCGCGCCTTTCAGCGTGCGCGGCCGCCGCCCAGGCCGGTGCGCTCGAATACCCCGCCGCCCTGCATTACACGATCGCCCAAGCGCCGAAAGGCTACGGGTTTCCCGGCGCAGGGACCAATCTCGCGCACAACCTGCCGCTGGGCGCGAACCCGGCGATTGACGAGCAGGCGCGGAGCCGCTTCAACGAGGCAGCGCAAAGACTGTGGGTCCCGCCGCAAGAGCTGTCTGAGTCGCTGCGCCGGCTGTCCACCCACGAGTCGCAAAGGCGTCCACTGGAGCGCGACCACCCGCTCGCCGTGCGAGACGTTCGTTGCGAACCGGCCGAACTGCCGTGGTGCGACGCGGATTCCGCGGCCGCCCGATCACCGATGAGCGCGCTCGACCAGGGGTTCGTCGCACTCGCGCAGGCCAATCCGACGTTGCGCGTACGGATAGGAAACCCCGATGAATTGCGCAGCAACGGCATGGCACGCAGCCTCAAGCACTTCCGGCACCGCGTGGCCGAACCGGAAGCGGGCGTGCCGGAAGCGGTCGATGGCGCGGTGATCACCGCGCTCAACGAGGAGGCGGTCGTCAACGCGGCGCTCGCCAACAAGGCGGGCCTGAATCTGGTGGTCAGCTACGAAGCCTTCGCAGTGAAGATGCTTGGCGCCATGCGCCAAGAGCTCAACTTCGCTCGCGGCCAGGCGCGTGCGGGACGCCCGCCACGTTGGCTCTCGGTGCCGATCGTCGTCAGCTCCCACACCTGGGAGAACGGCAAGAACGAGCTGTCGCACCAGGATCCGACGCTGTGCGAAGCGTGGATGGCCGAGCCGCCCGACCGTGCCCGCGTCGTTTTCCCGCCGGACTGGAATTCGGCGCTGGCGTGCATGGACGCCTGTTACCGCACGCACGGAGAGCTCTGGGTGATGGTGGTGCCCAAACGGCCGGTGCCAGCAATACTGGACGAGGTCCAGTCCCGGCAACTCGCCGCGCGCGGCATGCTGCGCCTGGTCGGCTCCGGGGCGCCGCAGGAGAAGCTCGTGCTGGTGGCGATCGGGTCGTATCAGCTTGTCGAAGTGCTTCGGGCATCGAAACGGTTGGCGCAGCACGACCTGCCGCATTCAGTGGTTGTGGTCGTCGAGCCCGGCCGACTGAAGTCGCCGCATGACGTGGCTCAGGCAGGCGCCACCTTGGCGGACCACGACCTCGCCGAGATATTTCCGCAGCACAGCGATGCGCGAATCGTCGTCTCGCATACGAGGCCCGAACCGATCACTGGCGTGCTGCGCCGAATCGACACGGGTGCGCGCCAAACCTCGTACCTTGGCTTCATCAACCGCGGCGGCACGCTGGACACCTTCGGAATGTTGTTCGCGAATCGCTGCACCTGGGGTCATGTGCTGGCGCGAGCGGCGGAAACAATGGGGCTACCGCCGCAAAGCTGGCTTACGGCACCCGAATGGGCCGCCGTGCTGGGAAACGCCGACCCCGCAACCTTGCGTTGAACCGACGATGACCGATTCCACCAAACCCCCCGTTCCAGAAAAAACGATCGATCGACCCGATGCATCGCGCCGTCGCATCACCTGGATGACGACCGGCGTCGGCGGCGCCGGAGTGGTCGCGGCCGGCGTTCCGTTTGTCGCGTCGTTCGCGCCGAGCGAACGCGCGAAGGCGATCGGCGCCCCGGTCACCGCTTCAATCGCCCGCCTGTCGGAAGAGGAACTGATGACAGTCGAATGGCGCGGCAGGCCGGTATGGATCCTTCGACGCAGTCCCGCTCAGCTGGAAAGCCTGCAGTCGAAGGAATTGCACGCGCTGCTGGTCGATCCGTTGTCGCACCGCGCCGAACAGCAGCCTCTCTATGCCGCGAATCCGTATCGTTCGATTCGTCCGGAGATCGGCGTCTACGTAGCGCTGTGCACGCACCTCGGCTGTATCCCGACGTACCGTCCGGACATGAACGCACCCGACCTGCGTCCCCGCTGGCCCGGCGGCTTCTTCTGCCCCTGTCATGGTTCGTATTTCGATCTCGCCGCCCGCGTCTATCGCAACGTGCCCGCGCCGACGAATCTGGTGGTTCCTCCGTACCGCTTCGTCTCCGACGCCGTCATCGAAATCGGCGTGGATCCGCAATCGACTTGAGGCAATGATGCAACTCGCTTTCCATGGCGCCGCGGGAACGGTTACCGGTTCCCGGACGCTGGTGACGCACGCGGGCCGCAGTGTTCTCGTCGACTGCGGTCTGTTCCAGGGTTACAAGAACCTGCGTCTGATGAACTGGGACCCTTTCCCGTTCGACCCGGGCGCGCTTGAAGCGGTCGTCCTGACGCACGCGCATCTCGACCATTCGGGAGCTCTTCCTCTTCTGTTCAAGCAGGGTTTCACCGGCCCCGTGTTCGCGACGCCGGCGACGATCGAGCTTTGCGAGATCCTGCTGCGCGACAGCGGGCGGCTGCAGGAAGAGGACGCCGAGTACGCCAATCGACGCAAGACGTCGAAACACCGGCCCGCATTGCCGCTGTACACGGAAGACGATGCGCAGCGATCCCTGCGCCTGTTCCGAGCGCTGCCGTTCGAGGAGGAGCGAGAGGTTGCGGCAGGCATTCGCGTGCGGCTGCAGGGCGCGGGGCACATTCTCGGCGCCGCCTCGATCCGGCTTTCGGCGAGCGCCACCACCGTGCTGTTCTCCGGCGACCTCGGTCGACCCGATGACCCGATCATGAATGCACCCGCTCCGATCGGAGACGCGGATTACGTCGTGGTCGAGTCGACTTATGGAGACCGCCTGCACGAAGCGGAGGATGTCGAGGCGGTGCTCGCCGAAACGATACGTCGCACCGCCGCACGCGGCGGCACCGTGCTCATCCCGGCCTTCGCCGTCGGTCGCGCGCAGTCGCTGCTCTACGCGATCTATCGCCTGAAGCAAAGGCGCGCCATTCCCGACCTTCCGGTTTTTCTGAACAGCCCGAT
The DNA here is from genome assembly GCA_937858875.1 of uncultured Lautropia sp. Lineage (GTDB taxonomy): Bacteria > Pseudomonadota > Gammaproteobacteria > Burkholderiales > Burkholderiaceae_E > Zeimonas. Next base: position 10,427 of record CALLYQ010000503.1, read on the forward strand.
GGCGATCGACATGACCGACATTTACCACCGGCATCGAGCGGAGCATCGATTATCCGACGCCGAGTGCGCCGGCATGTGCAAAGTGGCGACGATGGTGAGGAGCGTCGAAGAATCGCGTGCGCTCAACGCGATGACGTATCCGGCCGTAATCGTCTCGGCCAGTGGAATGGCCACCGGGGGGCGCGTCCTGCATCATCTGAAGACACTCGCGCCCGATCGCCGCAACACGGTCGTCTTTGCGGGGTACCAGGCGGCAGGAACGCGCGGCGCACGGATGGTCGCTGGCGAGAGCAGCATCCGGATCCACGGACAGGACATCCCCGTGCGTGCAGAGGTGATGAGCCTGGAGGGCATTTCCGCGCACGCCGACGCCCGTCAGATCGTCCAGTGGCTCGCCACCGCGCAGCGTCCACCGCGCCGGGTATACCTGACCCATGGCGAACCGGGGCCAGCCGACACGCTGCGCCAGCGTATCGAACGCGAACTCGGCTGGGATGCCTACGCGCCGCGGCTCGGCCAGACGATCGAGGTCGAATCGTGAGCGTGCGGCCTCTCGATACGGTCGACGTGCCCTCGTCGGACGCGTTGCGTCTTCGAACCCTCGGCATCGATACGCACGACGAGCATGTCGTCTACATGCACCGCGACTGCCAC
>CALLYQ010000504.1 GCA_937858875.1 uncultured Lautropia sp.
CGCGGCCCGGCCGATCGCGGCCCGGCCGATCGCGCCGCGACGACTCTTTCCTCGCGGCTCGCCGACCTCGATCCCCGCAAGGAGACGATCGTCTACGGAAACGACGTTGCAGATGCCGCGCGTTTCGCCGAACTGCTGGAGCGCGAGGGATTCCTGCACGTAAGGCTCTACGCGCCGGGCTGGCCCGCCTGGGCCAACGCGCTCGAGTTGCCGGTGGCCAACGAACGCTTCGCCGACGTCGGCTCGCTGCGCCGGCAGATCGACGAACTCCAGCGCACCGTCGCTCGCTACGCCGCCCACGGCGTCGCAACGGAGGCGATCGCCGGTTCGCTGCAAAACGTGGATCGCTGATCGGCAGCGAGCCGGGTCGCGCTCCTGGGAGGCTGTCGGACTATGGCAAGGGGTTCTAGGGCAGTCACGCGCTCGTCACGCTGCTCGGCCAACATGCCGGCTTACGGATGTGCCCGGCCAGCAGATGACTCCCTTCGTTACCGCCCTGTTGTCGACGACGGCCCGCCAGTGGTTCGGCCCGATCGCGCTGCCTTCGCGTCGGGCCGGGAGCCACGCGCTTCGAGCCCAGGCAAGTCCAGCGACACGTCACACGCAGGCCGCAGGGCCGGTCTTCAGCCCTGTTCGTCACGCATGCGCCGCGCCGCTTCGAGGAAATCGAGCATGATCGGCGCGCTGTCGAGCAGCTCCTGCACGCCGCCGTGGAATTCGGGATGCCACTGCAGCCCTACTGCGTAACCCGAGCCGCGCCAGCGGATCGCCTCGACGATGCCGTCGGCGCTCGAACGCGCATCGACGACGAGGTCGCCGCCGAGCCGGTACACCGCCTGGGGGTGGATGCTGTTGACGAGGCCACCGGACAGCCCGTCGTATAGCGCGCCGAGCCGGGATCCCGGCTCGAATCGGATTTCGTGGTGCAGGGCGTCGTAAAGCTCGGCGTCCACATGGGGGATCGCCCCCGGGCACAGCGTCGGAATATCCTGGTAGAGCGTACCGCCGAAGGCCACGTTGAGCAGTTGCGCGCCGCGGCAGATGCCCAGCACCGGCTTGCGCTGCGCGACGAACTCGTGGATCAGCTCCATCTCGTAGCGGTCTCGCACGATGTCGCCGGCCCATTCGGCGCGCATCGGCTGCTTGCCGTAGGAGCGAGGGCAGACGTCGGCGCCGCCCTGCAGCACGAGACCGTCGAGCTCTCGGACGTAGCTGCGCACCGAAATTCCGCGCCGGCTCACTTCGGCGCTCGAGCCGATCGTCGGGATCATCAGCGCCATCGCGCCGTGCGCCATGATCCAGTGCGCGATCGTCTGCTCGAGGTACTGCAGCGTCTTGTTGCGAAAGCCCATTTCTTTTGGCGGCGTGTGCAGCAGTCGCGCTGACAGCCCGATTTTCAGAGGGCGGTTCTGCATGACGTCGGAGTTTCAGGACCGAAGAGGGCCTCAGCCGCTCCAGCGTTCGCACTGCTGCCGCACGACCTCGGCCAGCAGGTGCTGCTGCTCGAAGGTGGCCCGGATCCAGGCGGCATCGTTGCCGTGCACCGTTACATCGTCGCGAACGCTGCGGCAGGCGTCTTCGGCCCCGAGTTCGACGGCGTGCATCTCGATCGCATCGAGCGTGCGCTTGATATCGTCGCCGAGCGTGCTGTGCTCGCCGCTCTTCGGGTCCACGAAAGTGCCCTCGAACCCGAAGCGGCAGGCCTGGAAGCGGTTGAACTGGTAGACGAGGTAGTCGTCCTCGCTGGGCCGGAACGGCTGCTCGAAGGTCAGCCAGCGCGCCACGCACTGGATGTAGGCAGACAGTGCGGCCGCCTTCTCGATCGTCAGCGGCGTATCGAGCACCCGGACCTCGATCGTCCCGAACTCCGGTTTCGGACGGATGTCCCAGTAGAAGTCCTTCATGCTTTCCACGACGCCGGTGCGCGTCATCTTGTCGAAGTATTTGCGGAATTCGTCCCAGGACAGCATGAACGGCGCCCGGCCGGACATCGGGAACGCCGACACCGAGTTCAGGCGCGCCGACTGGAAACCGGTATCGACGCCCTGCACGAACGGCGACGAGGCCGACAGCGCGATGAAGTGAGGAATGAAGCGCGACAGCCCGTGCAGCAGAACCAGCGCCGAGTCCGGGCCGGGGCAGCCGATGTGCACGTGCTGGCCGAAGATCGTGAACTGCTTCGACAGGTAGCCGTACAGCTCGGACAGCATGTGGAAACGCGGCGTGTCGTAGATCCGGCGACGGCTCCAGTCCTGGAACGGGTGCGTGCCGCCGCCCGACAGCCCGATGTTCAGCCGGCTCGCGCAGTCGGCCAGCGCGTCGCGCATCTCGGTCAGCTGCGCCAGCGCGTCCGCGTAGTCGTTGCACACGCCGGTCGACATCTCGATCATGCTGTCGGTCATCTCCGGCTTCACCTCGCCGGGCAGCTTGTGCCGGGAGACGAGCCGCAGCAGATCGTGCGATCCGTGGGTCAGGTCGTAGTCGTGCGTATTGACGATCTGCAGTTCGAGTTCGACCCCGAGCGACAGCGCCCGCGAGTCGGCAAAGGCTTCCAGCGACATGTTGCGGTTCCGGTGCGTCAGCGGATGTTGTCTTCGCGAACCATCCGCAGCGCGTAGTGCACGGCGATCGGTCCGATCAGTTCGAGGATCGCGATCGCGCTGAAGAGCATGTGCGTCAGCGTCGCCGCGAAATGCGGATACAGGCTCTGCAGGTCGGCGAGCAGCACCAGCGCGGCGCCCGATACCGGCGCCAGTCCCAGTCCCAGCGCAAGCCCCTGGCGCACCGAGATGCCGCTCGGACGGCTGAGCGCGACGACGACGGCCGTCTTGGCCAGCTGACGCGCGATGATGATCGCTACGCCGAGCCCGACGCCGATCGCGATCGACTCCGCCGACCAGACCGAGCCGCTGATGACGAACAGCATCAGCACCAGCACACCGCCAGCGGTGCCGAAGTGCCTGGGCCAGACCCAGGGCCGTTCGCTGGTGTTGCGCAGGATCAGGCCGGCCAGCAGCGGCACGATCAGCGTCGACAGGTTCGCCATCTTCGTGACCGACAGCGCCAGCAGGATCATGCCCAGCAGCAGCAGAGTCGAGTTCTCGTTGAGCAGGTCGAGCCGACGCGACAACTGCGAGACCGCCAGCGCGAGCAGGGCGGCCACCACTGCCGAGCCGCCCAGCAGGTAGGCCGGATGCGCGAGCGAAGTGATCCAGCTGCCGGCGTACTGCGCATGCAGGGAGCCGAACACGAAGTTCGTCGCCAGCACTGCATACAGCATGTTCAGGCCGGTCAGCAGGATCAGCCGCTCGGTCACCTGGCCCGACGAGTTGAATTCGGCTGCCACCCGCATCACCACTGCCGGCGACGAGGCGATCGCGATCGCCGCGGCGGCGGACGCGATCCGAGCCTCGACGCCGAACCAGATCAGCGTCAGGTGGACCAGCACGAAGGTCAGCGCCGCCTCGGCCAGGCTGGTCGCCAGCAGCCACGGGTTGCGACGCAACCAGCGCAGGTTGATCCGGCTGCCCATCTCGAACAGCAGCAGCGCGAGTGCCAGGTCGACGATCAGGCGCAGGCTCGGGTTCATCACGCCGCCCGAGATGCCTTCGCCGAACGCGGCGACGATCGCCCCGACTGTCGCATAGCCGACGACCCGCGGCAGGCGCAGGCGGCGGAACGCGAGCTCGCCGAGCAGCCCCGCCAGCACCAGCGTCAGCGATACCCAGAGGACCGCGCTGCCGGTGGGCGGCCACGCGGGCAGGAAGAAGAAGTCGGGGCGCGGATCGCCGGTCATCGTTCGGTCTCCGGGTGAGCGGCCGGCAGCAGGTCGTCCGGAAACGGAATGCGGATCCCCTCATGTTCGCAGGCGGCCTGCAGCCGCCGCAGGAATTCGCGCCGGACCCCCGCCTGCTGCAGCGCCTTCGTGCGGATTCGGCTGTGAACGAGGTTCGCCGCCGCCACCGGTTCGATGCCGACGAGCTCGAACTCGCCCTGCACGCGGCCGGCGTAGTCGGGGTCCGACTGCAGCGCCTGCGCGGTGCTCGTCATCAGTGCCAGCACGCGGTCGACGTCTTCGCTGTACGGCACCTCCAGGTCGATGATCGCGTAGGCGAAATCGGTCGAGCGGTTCGTCACCGTCGTGATCAGGCCGTTGGATACGTAGTGGATGCTGCCGTCGTAGCCGCGCAGCTTGACCCTGCGCAGCGAGATTTCCTCGACGGTTCCGGACAGGCCGACGATCTGGACCGAGTCGCCGACGCGGATCTGGTTTTCGATCAGCAAGACGAGGCCTCCGAAGACGTCCTTGATCAAGCTCTGGGCACCGAAGCCGACGGCGATGCCGACCACGCCGGCGGCGCCCAGGATCGGCGCGATCGCGATGCCGAGCTGGTTCAGCACGGTCATCGCCGCCACCGCCACGATGACCAGCGTGGCCGTGCGCGTGGCGACTTTCGCGACCGTTTCGATGCGCCGCCGCTCCTCGATCGCATTTGCACGGCCGCCCAGCGAGCGGAAGAACCTGCCGAGCAGCTTGCCGACCAGCCGATTCGCGATGGCGGCAAGCGCAATGAAGACCAGGACCCGCATTGCGGTCCGGAACTCGTCCGAATACGGACCCAACCATTCGCCGAAAGACAGCGTGAACTCCTGCACTGGCCTGTATCCCCTGGTCTGCTGCCCGACGCTTCGACGCGTCGCGCGAAAGCGCCGGCGCGACGCGATTCGAACGTGGCACGGTGAACGTGCCTGCTACGGTGCCCGAAGGGCTGACCCGCCCGGGACATTCGGTTGCTGCTGGAGCCGTCCGCGGAAAGAGCGCGGAGGGCCGGCGTACGCGATAAGCCGGAGGGTTTCGCGCGACCCGGACTCTGCAACGAGACGCCGGGCCGGCTGCGCGGCACACTCCGGCGCAGGGCCCTCGGCCCTGTCGAATCGCGGCGATTATACTCGCCGCGATGCCCGGCCTCGGCCCCCATGCGGTCATCCCGGGCGATCACCCCATCGGCTGGCCGACGGCGTCGCGATCGATCCCTCGAATAGAGTCCCTCCTCCAGAAACCGCTTCGCAGCGCTCCGCGCCGTTGACAGCCAGGCTCCGACAATAAATAGTACGATCGTTCGAATTTTGTCGGAGACGGAAGCGCCGTCATGCGCAAGGGTGAGCAGACCAGGGCATCGATCGTTGCGGCGGCGCTCGAGCTCGCGTCGCGAGCCGGCCTCGAAGGACTGACGATCGGCGCGCTGGCCGAACGGATGCAGATGTCCAAGAGCGGAGTCTTCGCGCATTTCGGTTCGCGCGAAGACCTGCAGATCGCCGTGCTCAAGGAATACGAACGGCGCTTCGTCGAGCGCGTGCTGGTGCCGGGCCTTCAGGCTCCGCGAGGCCTGCGTCGCTTGCGGGCGATCTTCGGCTGCTGGCTGGAGCTCACCGCAGTCGAGGCGGCCAGCGGTTGCCTGTGGATCTCGGGCGCCACCGAGTACGACGACCGGCCCGGCGCCGTTCGCGACGAACTGGTCGGCATGGTCCGCTCCTGGCAGCGCGAGCTGCAGCGCGCGATCCGGCAGGCCGTCGAAGCGCGCGAATTGCCCGCCGCGCTCGATGTCGAGGAACTCGTCTTCCAGCTCTATGGCGTGATCCTCGTCCTGCACCACGACGGCCGCCTTCTGCGCAACGCCGACGCAGTACCGCGCGCACGTCGCAGTTTCGAACGCCTGCTTGCCAGCTATCGGGCCTCGGCCCAGGCCGCCTGAGCGCCTGCCGGCGCGGTACCGTCATCCGCTTCGCCATCATCCCTTCGGTTGCACGCAATCGTCGATCCATCGATCGCCACCTCCAGATCAAGGAGACTTTCAATGCCCCAATACAACCCGCCGATCCGCGACATGCAGTTCGTGCTGCACGAATTGCTCGATGTCGAGACGCAGCTCGCCGAGCTGCCGCCGTATGCCGAGTACGGCCCGGATCTGTTCGACCAGGTGCTCGAAGAGGGCGGTCGCTTCTGCGCCGAAGTGCTGTTCCCGCTCAATCGCAGCGGCGACGAGGAAGGCTGTCGCCATGAAGGCGACGGCGTCGTCCGCACTCCTGCCGGCTTCAAGGACGCCTGGGACAAGTTTCGCGAGGCCGGCTGGCCGACGCTGACCTGCGACCCCGAATACGGCGGGCAGGGCCTGCCCTACGCGGTAGGCATGGCCTTCCAGGAGATGCTGAACTCGGCCAACCAGGCGTGGACCATGTATCCCGGCCTGTCG
>CALLYQ010000505.1 GCA_937858875.1 uncultured Lautropia sp.
CTGCGGGATCTCGCGAACGCTCGCCAGCGTGCCAACGAGTGCGGCGATCGCCGCCAGAGGGGGCGGCAAGGCGCGAGCAGCGGGGAGCCTGGAGCCGGGCGTTGCGCGGCGTTCGAGGGCGGTCAGGGCTTCGTCGAACCGCGACAGCTCGGTTTCGGCTTCGTCGAGCCGACCGAGCAGCAGCAGCCGGCGCGTAGCGATGAGCCGCGCCTGCAGGGCGTTCGCCAGGTCACCGCGCTTTTCGAGCGCAGCGGCCGCCGCCGCGAGCGAGCGCTGAGAGCCGCCGAGTTCGCGCATCGCCAGTGCCACCTCTGCTTCGGCAACGACGCAGCGGGCACGCGCCAGCGCCTCGTGCGAACCGAAGCCGCGGGCTGCGCAGCGCAGCAACTCGCGGGCGCGCGGATACTCGCCGAGCTGCGCCGTTGCAATCCCGCGCAGCGCCAGCGACGGCGGATCGTCGCGCAGCGAGATACGGTTCAGTGCGCCGAGTGGGTCGCCGACGGCGAGCGCGCGAGCGGAAGCCGCGATCAGGGAGCCCATCGCGACACCCTGGCGCGGCTTTTCGACCCGCGGCCGGACATCTACCGCTGAGGTCCGGAGCCGGGACCCTTCGCACCGCTCCCGTACTCGCGAGTCAGGATCTCGAGATTATGTCCGTCGGGATCCTTCCAATAGACGCCGCGACCGCCGTCGCGATGGTTGATCGTTCCCGCCTGGCGATGCCCGGGGTCGGCCCAGTATTCGAACCCGCGATCCCGGATGCGTTCGAAGATCTCGTCGAACTCCGATTCTTCGACGATGAACGCGTAGTGCTGGCTCGTGATCGGTTCGGCCGACTCCATGTAGTCGAGCGTGACGCCGTTGTCGAGCACCACGCCGAAGAACGGGCCGTATCGCACCGGCTCGGCGAGCCCGAGCAACTGGCTCAGCAGCCTCGCGGAGGACTCGGGGTCGCGCGCGGCGACGATCGTGTGGTTCAGCTGGATGGCCATGGATGTCTGCACTCGAAAGACAAGCTTGTCTTCCGGGGGACGCGCGGGCGCGAGCAAACTGACAGCTCGGACGGGAGAGCGACCGCTGGCGAGGCGCTCCTCTCTTGTATGCGAATCGCTCAGCGCCCGCGCTGGAACATCGCCGCGTTGATCGCCGCGAAGATCGAAACGACGAACCAGCCGAACGGAAGAAGGCTCAAGGTGACCAGCCAGGTGATCGCGAATGCGACGCATCCGAGCAGGAACCAGAACAGCGCCGCCAGCAGACGGCCCTGGAAGAGCTGCCCGAGGCCCGGAATGAAGAAGCTGCAGATGGCCGCAATGACGTTGCCGGCGGAACCCTGGCCTGTGCTCATCGGAGGACGTTCCTTTTTCGATTTTGGGAGATCGGTTCGAGAACCTTACTCGAAAAGCGGGGTCCCCTACGATGGCCAGTAACTGATCGCCATCTTCGTCGCCAGCACGTACAGCAGCACCGCGAACACGCGCCTGAGCGCCGCCACCGGCAGACGATGCGCGAGCCGGGCGCCCCAGGGCGCGGTGCTCATGCTCGCGGCGACCAGGCAGGCCAGTGCCGGCAGGTAGACGAAGCCCAGGCTGTACGGCGGCAGCGATTCCAGCCGCAGGCCGCTGAGCAGGTAGCCGATCGTGCCGACGACGGCCACTGGCAGCCCCAGCGCCGCGCCGGTCCCGATCGCGGTGTGCATGGCCACGCCGCAGAACAGCATGAACGGAATGGTAAGAAAGGCACCGCCGGCCGAGACGAGCCCGCAGACGATGCCGATCACGATGCCGACGGCGGCGAGCGCCGGCGTCGCCGGCAGGCTGCGCCCCGCACCCGGCTTGCGGCCCACGAGCATCTGGGTCGCGCCGCCGTAGACGATCAGCGCGAAAGCCAGCGCCAGCGCCTGCTGCGACACCCAACCGGCGGCCAGCGTGGACAGCAGCGTTCCGACCACCATCCCGGGTGCCATCCGGGAGACGATTCGCCAGTCGACCGCCTGGTGACGATGGTGCTCGCGCACGCTGGCACTCGAAGTGAACAGGATCGACGCCATGCCCGTGCCCAGCGCAAGATGCACGGTGTGCTCGGGGGCGAGTCCCTGCGCTGCGAACAGGGCCGCCAGAATCGGCACCAGCGTCATGCCGCCGCCGATTCCCAGCAGGCCGGCGAGAAAACCGACGCCGGCTCCGGCTAACAGATAGGCGGCGATCCAGATCATGTCGTACTCGGCCGTTGCCAGCGTAGAAAGCACAAAGGCCTTCCGAAGAAGGCCTTTGTGTTCAACCAGATATTCTTGGCTCCCCGACCTGGGCTCGAACCAGGGACCTGCGGATTACAAGTGCCCGGAAGTTTCCAACCGGCTTGGACTTTCTCTTCGCCTTGGCTTTCGCTTTAGGCGCACCCCGTAAAGTCTCTACACATGCCCGGCCGGGATCCAGGATCTCGGCCTGCTTGCTCGGGATTGCCTTGGCGCTTTACGCGCTTTAGGGTTCCCCGAATTAGGGGTGTTTTCACCGTACGGTTTCCCATACGGGCTGCCATTAAGTTAACAGTCCGTCGCTCTACCGACTGAGCTATCGGGGAATAGAACGCGAGTATAGACGAAATTCGTGCGGCATGTCGAATCGGCTGCAATGCGAACTCTGTAGCAGGCCGGATACGCGAGCTTTGGCCGTTCCTTGCCGGGAGCACGCGCAAACGCACTTCTCTTCGGCAGTCTGCGATAGCCGCAACCGGAACGAAGTAGATCTCCTCTGTTTGGGGGCAGAAGACGCCGAACGCATCAACCTCGCCAAGGTAGTGGCGCCGCCCCAGGCCCCGGTGGTTCGCCGAAGAGCTGACAGGGAACGCGATCGAGCCCTTGTCGAGCTTTCCCGTCTTGCATTGCACACGCCACAAGCGTTGGCGGTCGTCTGCGATGAGATCGTAGCGCAAGTTATCGCCGAAGGGCAGGCTGACCCAATACCCGCAGTCGAGCAGCCGCGACAAGATTCGCGCTGTGCTGAGTTCGCCGACCGACTTGGAGTTGCTCGTCCCTCGCATGCTGTACATATCAACAGCAGACGAGGGAAAAAGCAAGATCTACTCGCTGACCTTCGCGATCGCATCCGCGACCGCATCGATGTTCCTGCTGTTCAGCGCCGCCAGGCAGATCCGGCCGGTGCCGACCGCGTAGATCCCGAATTCTTCGCGCAGCCGTTCGACCTGTTGCGGGTTCAGCCCCGAGTACGAGAACATGCCGCGCTGCTTGCTCACGAAGGAGAAGTCCTGCGCGACGCCGCGCTCGGCGAGCTTTTCGACCAGTTGCGTGCGCATCTGCCGGATCCGTTCGCGCATGCCGGCGAGTTCTTCCTCCCACTTCTGCCGCAGCGCCGGCGTCGACAGGACGTCGGCCACGACCGCCGCGTAGTAGGTAGGCGGGTTCGAGTAGTTCGTGCGGATCACGCGCTTGACCTGGCTCGTGACGCGCGCCGTTTCGTCGCGGTTCGCCGTCACCACGGTCAGCGCGCCGACGCGTTCGCCGTACAGCGAGAACGACTTCGAGAACGAGCTCGAGACGAAGAACGACAGGCCCGAATCGGCGAACAGGCGCAGCGGCGCGGCATCGGCTTCGATGCCGTCGCCGAAGCCCTGGTAGGCCATGTCGAGAAAGGCGACGAGGCCGCGCGCCTTGACGATGTCGACGATCCGGCGCCATTGCGCGATCGGCAGGTCGACGCCGGTCGGGTTATGGCAGCAGACGTGCAGCACGACGATCGATCCGGCGGGCATCGATTCGAGCGCGCCGAGCATCGCCTCGGCCTTCACGCCGTGCGTGGCCGGATCGTAATAGGGGTAGCTGTTGACGACGAATCCGGCCGCCTCGAACAGCGCCCGGTGGTTCTCCCAGCTCGGGTCGCTGATCCAGACCTGCGCCTCGGGGTTCAGCCGTTTCAGGAAGTCGGCGCCGATCTTCAGGCCGCCGGTGCCACCCAACGCCTCGAAAGTCGCGACCCGGCCTTCGGCAAGCAGCGGCGATTCCTTGTCGAACAGCAGTTGCTGGACTGCCTGGTTGTAGGCGGCGAAGCCTTCGATCGGCAGGTAGCCGTGAGCGGGAGCGGCCGCCAGACGCAACTGTTCGGCTTCCCGCACTGCGGCAAGCAGCGGCAAGCTGCCGTTGTCGTCGTAGTAGACGCCGACACCGAGGTTCACTTTCTGCGGACGTGGATCGGAGTTGTAGGCCTCGGTCAAGCCCAGGATCGGGTCACGGGGCGCCAACTCAACGGCGGAGAACATCGACTGGCTCATGGCGATCGAACAAGTGGCTGATTAATCTGGGAAATTCAGGAAACGAAACATGCTGCATCGCGCAAAAAGCATGCAAGGCACTAGATTTTTGGGGTTCGCGCCGCCATAATCGTCTTTTGGCCGTTCGCCGCGTGGGCATGTCCCTGCCGGATGAAAGGGCCATTGGCGAGGCGCGACCGACGAGCACTCCGAAGGCTTTCGAGGCTCTGGTGCAGCGCAGCAATCAAGCTTTGTTTGTCAAGTTTATCACGCTGAATCCGGAATCTTCGGCCCCATGACCGATCTCGCGCTGGACAGCACGAAGTTCGTCACTTTTCCAGGCAGTCCGTTCCAGCTGTACCAGCCGTTTCCTCCGGCTGGCGATCAGCCGGAGGCGATCGTGCGTCTGCTCGACGGCCTGCATGACGGTCTCAGCTTCCAGACGCTGCTCGGGGTCACCGGCTCGGGCAAGACCTACACGATGGCCAACGTCATCGCGCAGATCGGGCGCCCCGCGCTCGTGCTGGCACCGAACAAGACGCTGGCCGCACAGCTTTACGCCGAGATGCGCGAGTTCTTCCCGAACAACGCGGTCGAGTATTTCGTCTCCTATTACGACTACTACCAGCCGGAAGCCTACGTTCCGCAGCGCGACCTGTTCATCGAGAAGGACTCGTCGATCAACGAACACATCGAGCAGATGCGGCTGTCGGCGACCAAGTCGCTGCTCGAGCGCCGCGATACGGTGATCGTGGCGACGGTGTCGTGCATCTACGGTATCGGCAACCCGAACGATTACCACGCGATGGTCATGACGCTGCGCGTGCGCGACCGGATGTCGCAGCGCGACGTGCTGCAGCGGCTGGTCTCGATGCAGTACAAGCGCAACGAAACCGACTTCGTGCGCGGCAGCTTCCGCGTGCGCGGCGACACGATCGACATCTTTCCGGCAGAGCATGCCGAGCTGGCGGTGCGCGTCGAGCTGTTCGACGACGAGGTCGAGAGCATCCAGCTGTTCGACCCGCTGACCGGCCGGGTGCGCCAGAAGATCCCGCGCTTCACCGTCTACCCGTCGTCGCACTACGTGACGCCGCGCGCGACGGTGATGCGTGCGATCGAGACGATCAAGGCGGAGCTGCGCGAGCGGCTCGCATTCTTCAACGAGCAGGGCCGCTTCGTCGAGGCGCAGCGCCTCGAGCAGCGCACGCGATTCGACATCGAAATGCTGCAGGAGCTCGGCTTCTGCAAGGGCATCGAGAACTACACGCGCCACCTGTCGGGCGCGCTGCCCGGGCAGCCGCCGCCGACGCTGGTCGACTATCTGCCGTCCGATGCACTGATGTTCATCGACGAGAGCCACGTCACGATCGGCCAGCTCGGCGGGATGTTCCGCGGCGACCGTTCGCGCAAGGAAACGCTGGTCGAATACGGGTTCCGGCTGCCGTCGGCGCTCGACAACCGCCCGCTGACCTTCGAGGAGTTCGAGGCGAAGATCCGGCAGTGCATCTTCGTGTCGGCCACGCCGCACGACTACGAGGCACGCCAGTCAGGGCAGGTCGTCGAGCAGGTCGTGCGTCCCACGGGGCTCGTCGACCCGGAAGTCAGCGTGCGGCCGGCGAGCACGCAGGTCGACGACGTGCTGTCGGAGATCCGGCTGCGCGTCGCGCGCGACGAACGCGTGCTGGTCACGACCCTGACCAAGCGCATGGCCGAGGACCTGACCGACTACCTGGGCGAGCACGGCGTGCGCGTGCGCTACCTGCATTCGGATATCGACACGGTCGAGCGGGTCGAGATCATCCGCGATCTGCGCTTGGGCACCTTCGACGTGCTGGTCGGCATCAACCTGCTGCGCGAAGGGCTCGACATCCCCGAGGTCTCGCTGGTTGCCATCCTCGACGCCGACAAGGAAGGATTCCTGCGTTCGGAACGCAGTCTTGTCCAGACAATCGGTCGGGCTGCGCGCAATCTAGGGGGTGCGGCGATCCTGTACGCCGATCGCGTCACCGATTCCATGCGGCGCGCGATCGACGAGACGAACCGGCGCAGGGCAAAGCAACTGGCATTCAACACCGAACACGGCATCGTGCCGCGCGGCGTGGTCAAGCAGATCCGCGAAATGATCGATGGCGTCTGGGATCCGCAACAGGCGCGACAGGAGTTGAAGGCGGCCGAACAGCACGCACATTACGGTGCGATGAGCGAAAAGGGCGCCGCCCGCGAGATCAAGAGGCTCGAGAAACTGATGCTCGAGCACGCAAGAAACCTGGAATTCGAGAAGGCCGCGCAGATGCGCGACCAACTGGCGGCATTGAAGGCGCAGTTCTTCGGGTCCGACGGCGGCGGAGGCGCGGTGGTGCCGCTGTCGGCAGGCAGGGCTGCATGAGCGCGGTGGCCCGTCGCGGTGGCCGCCTCGAGACGATTCGCAATCTTTGAACTGGAACCGATATGGCAAAACGAGAACCGATTTCGCTGGCTATGAACACTCGCGTGCTGTTCGTCTGCATGGGCAACATCTGCCGCTCGCCGATGGCCGAGGGCGTGTTCAGGCAGATGGTGCGACAGGCGGGGCTCGAAGAGGTCGTGCAGATGGCTTCGGCCGGAACGCATGCTTTCCACGCCGGCGAGGCGCCCGACAAGCGGGCGCAGGCGGCGGCGAGCAAGCGGGGCTACGAGATCGGCGACCTGCGGGCGCGCCGGGTCCGCGAGCGCGACTTCGAGGAATTCGACATGATCCTCGCGATGGACTGGGACAACCTGTCCGCGATCCAGCAGGTCGCTCCCAAGAGCGCGCACCACAAGTTGCAGCTGCTGATGCGCTTCGCCAGCGATCACGAGTCGGCCACGATTCCCGACCCGTACTACGGCAACCATCAAGGCTTCGACCAGGCGCTCGACTACATCGAAGACGCCTGCGCCGGCCTGCTCGAGGTCGCCAAGCGTCGCGCCACGCAGGTTGCCGCCGCCTGAGCCTGGGCCCTTCGTTTGCCATGGCCTTCGCGAACGCCCGGAATCGGCGCTCGCGGGGGCAGGCACCGGTAAGGAAAGGCCACCATCGTCCGACGGTTCCGACGACGGAGCCAGGGGATTTGTCCAGGACAGACCCCCTTCCTTTAAGGGTGATTCTCGACTAAAATAGTCAAGAAATCGGCCGACCGTTGCGGCGTGCATACGGCAGCCGTTCCACCTTACTGGAGTCATGATGAGACTGACGACGAAAGGGCGCTTCGCGGTCACTGCCATGATCGACTTGGCGATGCGTCAGCACCAGGGACCGGTCACGCTGGCAGGAATCAGCCAGCGGCAGAAGATCTCGCTGTCCTACCTCGAGCAGCTGTTCGGCAAGCTGCGTCGGCATGAACTGGTCGAGAGCACCCGCGGCCCAGGCGGTGGCTACACGCTGGCGCGCGCCGCAAAAGACGTGACCGTGGCCGACATCATCTTCGCGGTCGACGAGCCGCTCGATGCCACGCAATGCGGCGGCAAGCAGGATTGCACCGAGGAAGGGCCGTGCATGACGCACGAGCTGTGGTCCAACCTGAACAAGCGCATGATCGAATATCTGGATTCGGTCACGCTGGGCGAGCTCGTCGAGCAGCAGAAGGGGCGCGAATCGCGCAGCCAGCAGCCGCGCGAGATTTCGGTGCTCAAGGAGCACCGAGCCGCGCTCGAATTCCCGACTTCGACCCTGCAATCGATCAAGATCGACAAGGGTCGAATCACCACGATCTGATGGAGGCTGGTCAATGGCCATCACGCTGACCGAAACCGCTGCACGCCACGTTTCGCGTTCGCTCGAACGTCGAGGCAAGGGAATCGGGCTGCGGATCGGCGTGCGCAACAGCGGCTGCTCGGGTTTCGCCTATCAGATCGATTTTGCCGATGCGGCCACACCCGAGGATCTCAGCTTCGAAAGCCACGGCATCCGGGTATTCGTCGATCCGAAGAGCCTGCCGCTGATCGACGGCACCGAGCTCGATTTCGTACGCGAAGGCCTGAACGAATCCTTTCGCTTCAGGAATCCGAACGTCAGCGGAGAGTGCGGCTGCGGCGAGTCCTTCGCCGTCTGAACTGTCGGCGCCGCGGGCAATCGCTCGCGGCCCGAAGCTTTCGGCACGGGGCCGCGTTGACACGGCCTCCAGAGCTGAGGATGATCGCCCCGTCAGGCTATGAACGGCCTGCGCTGGAGGAGATCAAATGAAGCTGCCGACCATCGCGGGCGGACTCTGCCTGCTCGCTTTCTGTTCCGCCGCCGTGGCGCAGGACGCCATCACGATCGGCGTCAGCATCGCCCAGTCGCCGCCGGGATCGGTCGTGCAGGGCACCCAGATCAAGGACGGCGTCGACATCGTCGTCGACTCGATCAACAAGGCAGGTGGTGTCCTCGACCGGCCGATTCGTGTCATCTACGAGGACAACCAGGGAATCCCGGAAAAGGGTCGTGCCGCGGCCGAGAAGCTGATCGCGCGCGACAAGGTCGTCGCGTTGACCGGCGGGCACCAGAGCTCGGTCTGCCTGGCCGAGATCGAGGTCGCGCACCGCTACGGCACGCCCTACATCAACACGAACTGCTGGTCCGACGACATCCGCAAGAAGGGCTACCCGGAAGTCTTCAACCCGGCCAACTACAACTCGCGCGTGTCCTCGGCGATGGCCGAGACGATCGCGGCGATGAAGGTCAAGCGGGTCGTCGCCTTCGCCGAGAACACCGACTACGGCATCGGCCAGGCCAAGCTGATCGCCGATTTCCTGAAGGAGAAGGCGCCCGACGTCCAGTTCAAGTTCGAGACGCTGGACCGCGCCGGCAAGGACTTCACGCCGGCGGTGCTGCCGCTGCGCGGGAACCCGCCCGACATGGTGATCAACATCATGCTGCCGCCGGCCGCCTACATCCTGATGAACCAGCTCTACGAGCAGGGCGTCGCGCCATCGGCGAAGACCTGGCTCTACGACGGCGCCGGCATCAGCGACTACCCGGACTTCTGGCAGAACGTGAAGGAGGTCGGCAAGTACATGCTGGCCTTCGGCCTGTACCACCCGCAGATGAAGTTCCCGAAGGCGGGCGACGAGCTGGCGGCTGCCTACAAGCAGAAGACCGGCAACGAGCCGAACCGCCTGATCTATCAGGCCGCCGACTCGGTGCTGCTGATCGCCGAGGCGATCAGGAAGGCCGGTTCGACCGAAGCCAAGGGAATCATCGACGCGCTGAAGGACATCAAGTTCACCGGCGTGCGCGGCACCTTGTCGTTCGCGAAGGAGCCCGGCTACACGTTCCAGCAGTGGGTCGATGTTCCCTACGTCACCTACCAGATCACCGCGACCGAGCAGCCGCTGTCCGAGACCGTGTTGATCCAGGGCCCGGGCCAGCCGCTCGCCGTGGACAAGCTGGTGCAGCCGGCGAGGTAGGCAGACCCTCCGAACGCACAGACCTCGCTACCCCGGTTCGCCGCGCATGCTGGCGCTCGACCTGTTCGTCAACGGGCTGATCATCGGGCTCTTCT
>CALLYQ010000506.1 GCA_937858875.1 uncultured Lautropia sp.
CTCGCCTACGGCGCCTGCAAGAGCAGCCAGCGTGCGGCCGTCATGCAGATCCTTCGCGAGTTCATCGTGCTGATTCCGGTGTTGCCCATGTCGGCCCAGGCGGGAACGGCATATGGCGAGATCCGCGCGACGCTGGAATCCGACGGCACGCCGATCGGCAACAACGACCTGTGGATCGCGGCGCAGGCGCGTGCTGCCGGCCTGACGCTGGTCACCAACCATCAGCGCGAGTTCACGCGCGTGCCGGGGCTCGAGGTCCACAACTGGGCCTGAACTCCCTGCTTCGCAGACGGACGAGCGAGACCTCCGGGAAATCGAGCCGATCATGACCTGAAACGCGCAGCCGACCAGGTCGCGGCCCGCACACCGACCGCATTGACTCCGCCCAGCGCCGCGATGCCGAGCGCGACGCCCAGGAAGTGGCCGTCGAGCCCCATGCCCCCCGGATTCGCGAGCAGCCAGCCGCCGCCGACGGCCAGCACCACGCGCGCCACCGACGCGGCGATCGACCAGCCCATGCGGCCGGCGCCCATCGCAGCGAAATACAGCGCCAGCCCGAGCCCGAAGATGCCGAAGGCCGGGCTGATGAAGGACAGCGCGCGCGCCGCGATCGCCTCGACGCCCGGATCGCTGGTGAACAGGCCGGCAAAGACCGCCGGTGCCAGCGCGACCGCCAGGCCCGCGATGCTCGCCACGCCGAACGCGAACAGCGCTCCGGTCCAGGCCGTGCGCCGAGCGGCGCGCCAGTCGCCGGCACCCACCGTCTGCCCGACGAGCGTGGTCAGCGCGGATCCCACGCCGAAGATCAGCGGAATCATCAGGAATTCGAGCCTCGCGGCGATCCCGTAGGCGGCGACGGCCGACGATCCATACGACGCGATCTGCGCCATGACCAGGATATTTGCGACGTTGAACAGCAGTGCGATCAGGCAGGCGACCAGGCCGACCGACAGGATCCGCCGGAACAGCTCGGCCGCCAGCCTGACCCGCCAGCGCGGAACGAAGCCGGCGCCGCCCCTGAAAACGACGACGCCCATCGCCAGCGCGACGATCCAGAACACCAGCGCGAAGGCCACGCCGATCCCGGCCAGGCCGAAGTCCGCGAGCTCGACGAAGCCCCAGGCCAGCACCGGGAAGACCACCCAGGCAAGCGTCAGCAGACGCGCCGCCAGGCCGTGGCGCCCGCCGCCGCGCAATACCGAGGCGAAGGTATTGGTCAGCCAGACCGGAACGGCACCGCCGCCGAACAGCCAGATCGAATAGCTTGCGGCGGCCTGCGCGACGTCCGGTCCGGCGATCGCGCCGAGCACCGCGTAGGGAAAGACGGCCAGCGCCACGACGAATACGGCGCTCGCCGCCAGTGCAATCAGCAGCGCGTGGACGACCAGTGCCGAAGCCTCGTCGGGCCGGTTCGCACCGAGCGCCCTGGCGATCGACGACGATACGCCGCCGCCCATGGCACCCCCCGACATCTGCTGCATCAACTGCGCGAAGGGCAGCACCACCGCCCAGCCGGCGAAAGCGGCGACGCCCTGGCGGGCGGCAAGCCAGATCTCGGCGAGCTGCGCCGCCACCTGCAGCAGCGCGACCAGGGCGGTCGGCGCGGCCAGCGCCATGATCTTGCGCAGGACGGCCGAACGCGGCGGCGGAGAAACGCTTGGGGCGATGGCGATCGACATGTTGCTGCTTGGAAGCCTGCGGTGGCCGGAACCTGAACCCGCGGATGAATCAGGCCCGGCCGAGCGCGATGAAGCGCTGCAGGTGATGATCCTCGTCGCCGAGCTGGTGATCGATCATCAGCAGCCGTTTCGCGTAGTGCGTCAGCGGCAGTTCCCAGGTCATGCCGATGCCGCCGTGCATCTGGATGCTCTCCTCTGCGACCAGCGTGCCGATGCGCCCGATGCTGTACTTGGCCGCCGACAGCGCACGCTCGCGCTCGAGGCGATCGGCGCCGAGCGCCGCCGCCGCATTGATGACGGCCGAACGCGCCTGCTCGACCTCGGTCAGCATGTCGGCCATCCGGTGCTGCAGTGCCTGGAAGCTGCCGATCGGCACGCCGAACTGGCGGCGCGTACGCAGGTATTCGAGCGTGCCGGCCTTCACGACCTCCATCGCGCCGAGCGCCTCGGCACACAGCGCCAGCACGCCATGGCCGATCGCCCGTTCGAGCACCGCATGGCCTTCGTCTTGCGTGCCGAGCAGCGCCTGCCCATCGAGCTTCACGCCGTCGAGCACGAGTTCGGCCGCGCGTCCGCCGTCGATGCGCCGGTAGCCGCGCAGGCGCAGGCCCGGCGCATCGGCGGGCACGAGAAACAGCGAGATGCCGTGCCCGTCTTCGAGATCGCCGGCGGTCCGGGTCGACACCAGGTAGAGGCCGGCGCCTTCGGCGTTGGCGACGACGGCCTTCGCGCCGGACAGCGTCCAGCCGCCGTCGCTGCGCTCTGCGCGCGTGGCGACGCGCGACAGCTCGTAGTGCGAATCCGGCTCGTCGTGGGCGAGCGCGGCGACCGTGCTGCCGTCGATGATCGACGCCAGCATCGCCTTCTGTGCATCGCTTCCGGCCTCCCCGATCGCGCGGCCGACGACCAGCGCGCCCAGAAAGGGTTCGAGGACGAGCCCGCGACCGAGGCTCTCGAAAACGACCGCGATGTCGAACCCGCCGCCGCCGTAGCCGCCGTCGGCCTCTCCGAACAGCGCGCCGATCGCGCCGAGTTCGGCGAACTGCCGCCACAGCTCGGGGCTCCATCCCCGTTCGGAGCGCGCCAGCGGCTCGCGGACCTCGAATCCGTACTGCGCGGCGACGAAACGATCGAGCGTTTCGGCCAGCATCCGCCGTTCTTCGGTGTGTTCGAAGTTCATCGTCGACCTCAGAGTCCGAGAATCATCTTGCTGATGATGTTTTTCTGGATTTCGTTCGAGCCGCCGTAGATCGACAGCTTGCGATTGTTCAGGTAGCTGGTCATGGCGCTCGCCGCCCCGGGCGGGCCGACCGGCTCGCCGTCATAGCCTTCATCCAGCGCTTCCTCGATGAACGGCATCGCATAGGGACCCATCGCGCGCCGCGTCAGCGACAGGATCTCCTGTCGGATCTCGGTGCCGAGGATCTTCAGCATCGAGCTTTCGGCGCCCGGCACGCCGCCGCCGGCGACCGCCGCGACGACGCGCAGGTTCGTCGTCTTCATGTTCTCGAGCGCGATCTCGACGCGCGCCATCCGCGCCGCGAACAGCGGATCCTCGGTGAGCGGGCGGCCATGCCGGCGAAGCCTGCTCGCGATCTGCTTCAGGCGCTCGAAGGCGGCGACCGAGAAACCGACGCCGGCGATGTTCGTGCGCTCGTAGGTCAGCAGATACTTCGCATAGGTCCAGCCCTTGTTTTCCTCGCCGACCAGGTTCTCGATGGGCACCCGCACGTCGGTCAGGAAGACCTCGTTGACCTCGTGCTCGCCGTCGAGCGTGATGATCGGGCGCACTTCGACGCCCGGCGCGTTCATGTCGACGAGCAGGAAACTGATGCCGGCCTGCTTGCTGGTCTCGCGCGACGTGCGCACGAGGCAGAAGATCATGTTCGCGTGCTGGCCCAGCGTGGTCCAGGTCTTCTGCCCGTTGACGACGTAGTGCTCGCCCCGCGCGTCGCGGCTCCGCACCGCGCTCGTCTTGACCGAGGCCAGGTCCGATCCCGAACCCGGTTCGGAATAGCCCTGGCACCACCAGTCCGAGCCGTCGAGGATCCGCGGCAGCCAGTGCCGCTTCTGCTCCTCGTTGCCGTAGCGGATCAGCACCGGGCCGAGCATGTTCACGCCGAACGCAACGACGCGCGGCGCGCCGGCGAGCGCGCACTCGTTCTCGAAGATGAACTTCCGGACCGCGTTCCAGCCCGGCCCGCCGTGTTCGCGCGGCCAGTGGCTGGCCAGCCAGCCACGTTCGTTCAGGATCGCGTGCCATTCGACCATGTCGGCACGCTGCAGGCGCTTGCCCGACCGGACCTTGTCGGACAGGCGCGCGGGCAGGCGTTCGGCCAGGAAAGCGCGAACTTCGTCGCGAAACGCCGATTCCTCGGCGGTGAAAGCGAGATCCATCGTCAGGGTTCCTTTGTCAGTTGCCTTGTCTCAGTTGCCCTTCTTTTCCTGGATCGCTTCCTCGACGTCGCGCAGGCGATCCTTGCCGAAGAAGATCTGGTCGTCGACGAAGAAGGTCGGCGAACCGAAAGCGCCGCGCTCGAAGGCCTGCTGCGTGTTGGCGAGCAGTTCCGCCTTCACGTCGTCCTGCTGGACCAGCGCGTCGAAGCGGTCGGCGTCGAATCCGGCTTCGTCGAGCGTCTGCCGGATGACCTGTGGATCGTCCATCTTCAGGCCCCGCTCCCACATCGCCGCGAAGACGACGTCGACGTAGCGTTCGAAGACGCCTTCGCGCTGCGCAGCGATCGCCCGCCGCATGATCTGCAGCGTGTTGACCGGAAAGTGCGGGTTGCGGGCGAACGCCGTCAGTCCATGTCTCTCGACGAATCGTTTGAGCTCGAGATGCTCGTATTCGAGCTTGTTCCGGATGTCGGCGAAGGCTTCGCCGGGCGAGCGATTGCCGGTCATCTTGAACAGGCCGCCGAGCAGGATCGGCACGTAGCGAAAGCGGACACCGGTGCGCGCCTCGATGTCCGGGATGACCTTGTGGGACAGATAGGCGTTCGGGCTTCCGAAGTCGAACAGGAAATCGATCTGTACTGTGCTCACGGCGACTCCTTCGTCTGTGTCTGTGCGTGCGTCTGTATCTGTGCGGCCCGTGTCTGCGACTGTTTCGCGAGGCCGCGACTGCGCCGTCAGCGCGGCTGGCGCCGGCCGAGCTGGCTCTCGATCCTGGCGACCAGCTCGAGCAGCATCGGCCGGAATTCGTTCAGGATCCTTTCGCGCGGATAGGTCTGCGCGAGGCCGGCCACGTTCACCGCCATCCGCGGCAACCCGCCGCCCGGATCGAAGGGCGCGGCAACGGAATTCACCTGGCTGTTCCACTCGCCCATCGACGAGCAGCAGCCGGTCCGTGCGTATTCGTCGAGCGCCGCATCGACGCCCGCCTCGATCTTCTGCCAGGCCCGGTCGTCGACTTCACGCAGCCGCTCGAGGATCTCGTGCCGCTCGGAGGCCGGCGCCGCAGCGAGATAGGCCCGTC
>CALLYQ010000507.1 GCA_937858875.1 uncultured Lautropia sp.
TGCGGTGTCGGTCGGCGAGACGCGCGCCGCACAGCCGCTGGTGCGCGAACTGCTGGCGCGTTACCCGCGCCATCGCCTGCTGCTCACGCACATGACGCCGACCGGACTCGATACCGGGCGCGAGCTGTTCGGTCCGCTGATGGAGGGCGGCGAGCCGCGCGTGCTGCAGGCGCTGCTGCCCTGGGACTATCCGTTCGCGATGCGCCGGTTCCTGCGCGCCTGGCGTCCGTCGGTCGGCGTGATCATGGAGACCGAACTGTGGCCGAACCTGGTTGCGCAGTCGCGCCGCCAAGGCGTGCCGCTCGCGCTGGTCAGCGGGCGGCTGTCGGCGCGTTCCCTGCGCAAGGGGCTGCGCTGGAGCTGGTTGATGCGTCCGGCGCTCGCCGGGCTCGATCTCGTGCTTGCGCAGACCGAGGCCGATGCGCAGCGGCTCGCGCAACTGGGGCGCGAAGACGTTCCGGTCGTCGGCAACCTGAAGTTCGACGTCGCGCCGATGCCGAAGATGGAAGCGCTTGGGCACGCCTGGCGTCTCGGACTGCTGGCGGGCGAGGCCGGACAGCGGCACCGGCCCACCGTGCTGCTGGCGAGCACGCGCGATGGCGAAGAGTCGCTGCTGCTCGACGCCTGGATCGAATGGCGAGAGACCGAAATGCCCGAAAGTGGCTCAGGCGCTTCGCCGGCCCCCGCCGAAGGCATGCCCTGGCCTCCGCTGCTGGTGATCGTCCCGCGCCATCCACAGCGTTTCGGCGACGTCGCCCGCGCGATCACGTCGCGCGGGCTGAGGCTGGTGCGCCGCAGTCACTGGGGCGAGCGCAAGCCGCCGCCGCCCGATCGCGCCGCCGACGTGCTGCTGGGCGACTCGATGGGCGAGATGTTCGCGTACTACGCAATGGCCGATGCCGCGATCATCGGCGGTTCGCTGCTGCCCTTCGGCGGGCAGAACCTGATCGAGGCCTGTGCCGCCGGCGTGCCGGTCGTCGTGGGTCCGCACATGTTCAATTTCGAGTCGGCGACCGACCAGGCGATCGCCGAGGATGCCGCGCTGCGCGCTCCCGATCCGGCTGCGGCGCTGCGCACGGCGCTGGCCATCGTCGCCGACCCGGTGCGGCGCGAAACGATGGGCGAACGCGCGCTGGCCTTCGCTACCCGCCACCGTGGTGCAACTGCACGGACGATGGGGGCTTTGGCAAAGCTCGTCGACGAGCGCTTACCCTGATCTCGCCCGGATCCAGGAGGCTGCCCCGCCTCCCAGGCGGCTGCAGAGCCTGACCGCTTTCCCCGGTTCCCGACCGGGCGCCGACGTCGAGGAGGTCGCGTGGACGCACTGCTGTTGTCCAGGATCCAGTTCGCGTGGGTGATCGCCTGGCACATCCTGCTGCCGGCTTTCACGGTCGGTCTGGCCTGTTACATCGCCACGCTCGAGACGCTCTGGTGGCTGAAGAAGGACGACGTCTACCGGCGCCTGTCCGCTTTCTGGATACGGATCTTCGCCGTCTCCTTCGGAATGGGCGTCGTATCGGGGATCGTCATGCCCTTTCAGTTCGGCACGAACTGGAGCCGGTACATCGACTCGACGGCCAACGTGGTCGGCGGCCTGATGGCCTACGAGGTGTTGACCGCGTTTTTCCTCGAAGCCGCCTTCCTCGGCGTGCTGCTGTTCGGCCGCAAGCTGGTCCCGCAATGGGCGCACGTGTTCTCGGCGCTGATGGTGGCGCTCGGCACGCTGCTGTCCTCGTTCTGGATCCTGGCGGCCAATAGCTGGATGCAGACGCCGGCCGGCCACGAACTGATCGACGGGCGCTTCTATACGGTCGACATGATGGCCGTGATCTTTACGCCGTCGTTCCCGTATCGGCTGATGCACACCGTGGTCGCGTTCATGATCACGACCGGCTTCGTCGTGCTCGGCGTGGCGGCCGGCTATCTGCTGCACGGACGCCACATCGTCGAAAGCCAGGTCATGGTCAAGATGTCGCTGGTGTTCCTGACCGTGATGGTGCCGCTGCAGATCGTCCTCGGCGACCTGCACGGGATCAATACGCTGCGCCACCAGCCGGCCAAGCTCGCGGCGATGGAAGGGCTGTGGGAGAGCACCACGCACGTGCCGCTGTCGCTGTTCGCGATTCCGGACCAGCAGGCCGAGACCAACCGCTTCGAGCTGGCGATCCCGGCGGTGGGCAGCCTGTACCTGACGCACGGTTTTGACGTCGAGGTCCAGGGGCTGAAGGCTTTTCCGGCCGACGAGCGCCCTCCGGTCGCGATCGTCTACTTCGCATTCCGGGTCATGGTCGGCATCGGATTGCTGATGCTGCTGATTGTCGTGATGGGCTGGCTCGCACATCGGCGTGGCCGCTTGTATTCGGCGCCCGGCTTCCTGCGCTTGTCGAAGTGGAGCATCCCGCTCGGCTTCGTCGCCGTGCTGGCCGGCTGGACGGTGACCGAAGTCGGTCGGCAGCCTTGGGTCGTCTACGGCCTGATGCGCACCGCCGATGCGGTCTCGCCGTCGCTGCAGACCGGCGACGTCGCCCTGTCGCTGGCCGCCTACATCGTGTCCTACCTGTTCATGTTCGGCGGTGGCTACGTGCTGTTGCGGCGCATGGTCCAGAGCGGTCCCCCGGCCGCCGAGGTGGCCGAGGCGCAGCAGCAGTCGGCCGAAGCAGGGGCGCTGGCCCGACCGCGCAGACCGGCGGGTGGCAGGCGCGTCGATGCAGGAGCAGCGGCCGGTCTGCCCGGAGCCGCCGGACCGACGCCGGCGGGCGCGACGGCGGCCGGTGCTGCGGCAGCCGGCGGCAGCCGTGGCGTGCTGGGCGGCTTCGTCGACCCCGAATCGCGAGCGGCACGTCCGCTGTCGGCGGCGCGCAAGCCCGATGCCGACCGCGATTCGCGGCCCGGATCCGGCACGGAGGAGCGCAGATGACCTCGCTCGAACTCGTACCGCTGTGGGCCGGGATCCTGGCGCTCGGTGTCTTCATGTACGTGCTGCTCGACGGCTTCGATCTGGGCGTCGGCATGCTGTTCGGACTGCGCAGCGATCCGCAGGACCGTGACCTGATGGTCGCATCGGTCGCGCCGGTCTGGGACTTCAACGAGACCTGGCTGGTATTGGGCGGCGTCGGACTGATGGCGATATTTCCGCTGGCTTTCGCGATCGTGATTCCGGCGCTGTACTTCCCGATCCTCGTGATGCTGCTGGGCCTCGTCTTCCGCGGCGTGGCCTTCGAATTCCGAGAGGTCGAAGGGGCGCGACGCTGGATCTGGGACACCGGTTTCGTGCTCGGTTCGCTGGCCGCCACGCTGATGCAGGGCGTGATCCTCGGCAATTTCATCCAGGGCTTCGAGGTCGCCGGACGCAACTTCGCCGGCAGCAGTTGGGACTGGATCTCGCCGTTCCCGCTGCTCACCGGGGTCGGCCTGGTGTTCGGCTACCTGCTGCTCGGTGCGACCTGGCTCGTTCTGAAGACCGACGGGGAACTGCAGGCCTGGGCGCGGCAGATGTCGCAGCGCGCGCTCTGGGGTGTCCTGGCCTTTATCGTGCTGATGAGCGTCTGGACGCCGATGAGCGAACCGCGCATCGCCGAGCGCTGGTTCAGCTTCCCGAACCTGCTCTGGTTTTCGCCGGTGCCCGTGCTGACGGCGGCGCTGGCGTTGACCCTGTATCGAGCGCTGCGCAGCGGTCGCGAGCTGCTCCCGTTCCTCTGCGCATTCGGCCTGTTCTTCCTGTCGTTCACCGGTCTGGTGATCAGCCTTTGGCCTTACATCGTGCTGCCGTCGATCACCCTTTGGGAGGCGGCAGCCGAGCCGCGTGCGCAGGGCTTCCTGCTGGTCGGCACGATGTTCCTGCTGCCGGTGATCCTGCTCTACGTCTGCTGGTCCTACTGGGTCTTTCGCGGCAAGGTGCGCGCCGGGCACGGCTACCACGGCTGAGGCGGCGCGGCGGGTACGCGGGTTGCGAGGTCTTCGGGAGCCCACCTGAAGCACGGAGGTATCCGATGCCAGCGCCCTCAGACCTGCCGTCCGAATTCTTCGCGACCCGGATGGGGGTCTACTATCCGAACCACCATGCCGTCATCGCGATGGCCGACGGTGAAGACGCCGTCCGTCTGCGCGACGAACTCCTCCGCTCCGGATTCTCCGCGGACACGCTCTGGGACGCGTCGCCGGCCACGATGGCGGCGTTCCTGCGTCGAACCTCGGAGGAGGCCGGCCTGCTTGCACAGATGGTTGCCTCGGAACTCAAGCAGATGGAGATCCTGCTGCAGCTGGCCGAAACGGGCTGCCGGTTCCTGATCGTGCGCCTCGAAGACGACGCGCAGAAAGAACTGCTGTTGCGGGTCGGTGCGCGTTACCCGATCAAGAAGGCGCTGCACTACCAGGCGCTGGCCATCGAGGAACTGCCGATCGGCGACGGCGCTATTCCCGGAGAAAGTCCCTACGGAGTCAACGAGACGCCGCGCGACGTCTGATGCGAAGCCGTCTCAGCGGCGCGGCGTCGATCCGGGCCGGCGCTCGCCCGACGGGCGAGCAGGCGACGGCTGGGGTTCGGGCGGCGCCGAAGCGACCGGCACGAGCAGCGCGTCGACCTTGCGAAGATCCTCTTCATCGAGCGTGCCCGCCGTGGCCTTCAGCTGCAGACCGTTGACCAGCACGTCGTAGCGCGCGCGCGCAAGGTCGCGCCGCGTGGAGAAGAGCTGCTGCTGCGCGTTCAGCACGTCGATGTTGATGCGCACGCCGACCTGGTAGCCGAGCAGGTTCGAATCGAGGGCGAGCTGGCTCGAGCGTTCGGCCGCCTCGAGCGCGCGCACCTGTCCGAGGCCGCTGTTCAGACCGAGGAAGGCCTGTCGAGCGCCCTGTTCGGCCGCGCGGCGCGTCGTCTCCAGGTCGGCCAGCGACTGCGAGTGCAGCGCCGCCGCTTCGCGCTCCCGTGCGTCTATCGCGCCGCCGGTATAGATCGGGATCGCCAGCTGCAGGCCGACGGTTGCGGAGTTCGAACGCACGCCGACGAAGTTCACCGAGCTGTTTCGCGCATGTCCGACCGAGCCGACCACGTCGACGGTCGGATGCCGCGCGAAGCGCTGCCTGTCGATCTCGCGGCGCGCGATCTCGCTGGCGATCTGCGCCTGCCGGACCGCATGGTTGTCGCGGCGAGCCCCTTCGGTCCAGTCGGCCTCGCGGCTCGGCTGCGCGCCTTGCAGCGTGACGCCCGGCCGCAGCACGTCGAGCTCGCCGACCGGTCTGCCGATCAGTTGCGCGAGCGCGGCCCGGCGCACCTCGAGTTCATTGAGCGCGGCGATCTCCTGGGCAACGGTCAGGTCGTAGCGCGCCTGCGCCTCCTGCTGGTCGGTGATCGTTGCAGTGCCGACTTCGAAGTTGCGCTTTGCCGCAGCCAGTTGCTCGCTGATCGCGCGCTTCTGCGCGCGGATCGTCGTGACGTTGTCCTGCGCGGCCAGCGTGTCGAAATATGCCTGCGCGACGCGGACGATCAGGTCCTGCTGGACTTGTGCGAACTGCGCCTCGCCGAGCACCGCCTGCAGCTTGCTCTGTTCGAGCAGTTCGACGTCGGGTCGCCGGTACAGCGGATAGCTGAGCTGAATCGCGTAGTTCTGGCTGGTGAAGTCGCGGGCCGGTGCGACGTTGGTATCCACGTACTGCTCGGCGACGGTCGCGCCGGCGCCGACCTGCGGCAACAGCGCCGCGCGCGCCTGCGGCACGCGTTCGCGGATCGCCTCGAGTTGTGCGCGCGCGCTCGCGACCTGAGTGTCGTTGGCCAGCGCGTCGCGCCAGGCCTGCATCAGGTCGAGCGCGGCGGCCGGCGTGGCCGCGGCCAGGCCTGCGATCGCGGCAAGGACGGCGACCAGGGGTCCGTAGCTCATTGGAAGGTTCCGCGACGAGAGGGGGCGGCGTGCAGGGGCAGGTTCGATCAGTAGAGCGCGCAGGCCGGATCGACCTGCCGGGCCCAGGCATCGATGCCGCCGGCCAGATTGTAGATCTGCGCTGCACCGCGCTGCTGCAGGAACATCCCGACCTGGAAGCTGCGCATCCCGTGGTGGCAGACGCAGACGATGGGGCGGGTTCGGTCGATCTCGTCGAGGCGCTCGACGATCTGCTGCATGGGCACGTGCAGGCTGCCGTCGATCCGGCAGATCCGTACTTCCCAGTCCTCGCGCACGTCGAGCACGAGCGGGGTGCCTGTGTCGTCGCCGTCGCGCCCATGCTGCTCTAGCCACTCGGCGAGTTCGTGCGGCTGGATCTGCTGCATCGGCGCGGTCGGCGATCAGAACCGGAACTTCTCGCGCTGCGGAAAACCCAGCAGCGGCGGTGCCACCGTGTCGAACACGTTCTGCACCGAAAACTCGCGTTCGTCGACGCGGGTGATGACCTGCGCGACCATGACGGGAAGTTCGCCGACGATACCGACCAGGCGCCCGTCGACGTTGAGTCTTTGCAGCAGCGATTCCGGCACGAAAGGCACCGAACCGGACAGCATGATCAGATCCCAGCTCCCGCTGTCTGCGAATTCGAGGCCATCGCCTTGATGGGCGGTGACGTTGCCGACGCCCCCGCGAGCGAGGTTCGCGCTTGCGAAGGCGGACAGCTCCGGGCGCAGTTCGCATGTGACCACGCGGCGCGCCCGGTGTCCGAGCAGCGCAGCCATGTACCCCGAGCCGGCGCCGATCTCGAGCACCGCCTCGTGCCGGCGCACGTCGGCCGCCTGCAGCAGGCGCGCCTCGACCGTCGGCGAGAGCATGACTTCGCCGGTGGCGACGCCGTCGACCGTCAGCGGGATCTCCATGTCGGTGAAGGCCAGCGAGCGATAGGCGGGGGGCACGTATTCCTCGCGCCTTACGACGAAGAGCAGGTCGAGCACGTCCTGATCGAGCACGTCCCAAGGGCGGATCTGCTGCTCGACCATGTTGAAGCGGGCACGTTCGATGTCCATCGTGGGATTCCGGAGTGCAGTGAAGTGAGGATTCTAGCCAAGGCCGCCGGCAGGGGGCTGCCATGGGCACGCGGTCGGATGATGGGCGCGCGTCGCCGCGGCCCGCACCGCCAGCATCGACAATATCGAGCGCAGGTGGGCCTCGAGGAAGCGTTCGACCGGCACAACGGTTCCGGACGGGCAGCAGGGGCCGATCGAGTGTTCCCAGATCGCTCGCATGACGAGCGGCGAGATCCACAGGTTCACGCAGGCGTCGAGGTCGACCGGGGCGAACTCCTCGCGGGCGATGCCGCGCTCGATGATCGAGCGCAGCAGTTGCAGGTTGCGCGAGACGACCTCCTGCTGGAAGAACTGAGCGAGTTCCGGGAAGTTCCCCGCCTCGCCGACGACCAGCTTCGCGATTCCGGCGAGTTTCGTGCCGCCGAAGCGCGTCCACCAGGCATCGAAGAATTCGCGCAGCAGGTCGGGGCTGGCCGCCTGCGAGGCCGCGACGTCGCGTTCGAAGGCTTCGATCAGCGGCACGATGTTTTGCCGCACGACGGCCTTGAAAAGGTCTTCCTTGCTGGCGAAATACAGGTACAGCGTGCCCTTGCTGACACCGGCGCGGGCGGCGACCTCGTCGAGACGCGTCGATGCGAAGCCTCGCTCGACGAACAGTTCGAGTGCGGCTTCGAGCAGTTCGCCGGGACGCGCCTCCTTGCGGCGCGTCCAGCGGGGTGAATGACTCGAGACGGCGGACATGGGCGGACGACGAAAGGGCGGACAACGAAACGCGGTCGCAGGATCCGGTCAGCGGGGCTGGTGATTACTGACCGAGCGGTCATCAAATCTTACCGCAGACGAAAGCTTCGGCGTAGCATTGTCTGCAGACATCGATCGAACATGCGCTGGCCGAACGAATGATGGCTGCAATACTGATGGCGAGCGCATTGGCGACCCAGCCGCTTGCAGCCGCGATCGCGGCCTTCGGCGAAGTCGACGCGTATCGGGCCACGCTGCATGCCTGGAGCGAAGAGGCCGGTCCCCAGCTCGTGCGCTACGCGTGGCGCCGGCCCGGATTCGTCAGGATGGACTTCATCGATCCGCATGCCGGCGCGGTGCTCGTCCACGATCCGAAGACCGGCCGCGCGACCTTGTGGCCGTTCGGCGTCGGCGCCTTTCCGCGGCTGGATCTCGCTCCCGGCAACCGGCTGATTCGCGGTTCGCGCGGCCATACCGTCGATCGCTCCGACGTCGGCGTGCTGTTGGCCAGCGCCGAGCGGCTCGGCCGGACGGGGAAGGTCGAAGTCGTCGGCGAAGAATCGATCGACGGGCGTCGTGCGGTGCATCTGGCCGTGACCGGGGCCCCCGGACTCGAGGTCGACGGCGTCCGGCGCTACGACCTGTGGCTCAGGATCGAAGACCTGTTTCCGCTGCAGGCCGAGAGTCGGGATCCGCACCAGCGACTGCTCGAGACCACGAGACTTGCCGGGCTCGAGGTCGGCGTGCGCTTTCCGGACAGTTTCTTCGCGCCGTGACCTCCGGACCTGCCGTGCGCCCGCCCGCAGCCAGCGATCGGCCGCCGATGGCCGAGTACCGGTTGACCAGCACCTGGCGGATCGCAGCCCCGATCGACCGGGTCTACCGAACGCTTCGCGAGTCCGGCGACTGGCCTGCCTGGTGGCGTGGCGTCGAGCGCGTGGTCGACATCGAGCAGGGCGAGGACAGCGGCGTCGGCCGCGTGCAGCGTCACGTCTGGAAGGGTCCGCTGCCCTACCGGCTGCGGTTCGCACTGCGGGTCACGCGCGTCGAGTCGCTGCGTGCGCTCGAAGCGGTCGTGAGCGGGCAGGTCGAGGGTGTCGGCTCATGGGCCTTCTCCGGCGATGCGACGTCCACGACGGTCAGGCACGACTGGCGGGTACGGACGACTCGGCGCTGGATGAACCTGCTGGCCCCGGTCGCGCGTCCGCTCTTCGAGTGGAACCATGCGGTCGTGATGCGCCGCGGGGAGCGCGGCCTGGCGCGCCGGCTCGGCGTCGCGCCGATGGCTGCCGCCTCGCGCGCAGGTTTCGACCTCGCCGCCGGGCTATGGGCCGGTTTCGTCGCCGGTATCGTCGCGACCTTTGCGCAGATGGCGATCTGGTGGGCGGGCGGCGAACCGGTCGTCGCAACGCTGCTGCGCGATGCCGCGCTGACGGCGGCGATCGTGATGGGCGTTGGCCTGCTTGGCGAGCCGTACGGCTTCGATTTGATCGTGATGACCGTTGCGAGCTGCATTCATTTCGCGCTGTCGCTCGCCTATGGTTGCATGCTCGGCTGGCTGATCCGGCGCACGCGGCGTACTGCAAGCCTGCTGTACGGCGCCGCGTTCGGGCTCGCGGTCTATGCGGTGAACCTGCACGGTTTCACGGCCTGGTATCCGTGGTTCGTCCAGTCGCGCGGCGGGGCGACACTGGTCGCGCACCTGGTGTTCGGCCTGGTGGCGGCGGCTGTCTACCGAAGCTGCGCAGGCGTGTCGAAGATTCGTCAGTCCTCGTAACGCGACATCGCCAGCGTGCAGTTCGTGCCGCCGAAGCCGAAGCTGTTCGACAGTACGGTCTGGTGCTTCACGCCGTCGATGCGCGTGCGGGCGATCGGGATCGCGCCGGCGCCCTCGTCGAGCGTTTCGATGTTGATGCTGGGGGCGACGAAATCGTTCTCCATCATCAGCAGGCAGTAGATCGCCTCCTGCACGCCGGTGGCGCCGAGCGAGTGCCCGGTCATCGACTTGGTCGACGAGATCGCCGGCAGGTCCTCGTCGGCACGATCGAACACCTTGCGGATCGCGTTCAGCTCGACGATGTCGCCGGCCGGCGTGCTGGTGCCGTGCGTGTTGATGTAGGTCACCGGCGTGCTGACGGTGGACAGCGCATTGCGCATGCAGCGAATCGCGCCTTCGCCGCTGGGGGCGACCATGTCGTCGCCGTCGGAAGTGGCACCGTAGCCGGTGATCTCGGCGTAGATCCGGGCGCCGCGCGCCTTCGCATGTTCGAGTTCCTCGAGCACCAGCACGCCGCCGCCGCCGGCGATGACGAAGCCGTCGCGGTTCGCGTCGTAGGCGCGCGAGGCCGTCTCGGGCCGGTCGTTGTACTTCGACGACATCGCGCCCATCGCGTCGAACAGTACCGACAGCGTCCAGTCGAGCTCTTCGCCGCCGCCGGCGAACACGATGTCCTGCTTGCCCCACTGGATCAGTTCGCTGGCGTTGCCGATGCAGTGCGCCGACGTGGAGCAGGCCGACGAGATCGTGTAGTTGACGCCCTTGATCCGGAAGTTCGTGGCCGCGGTCGCCGAGGTCGTCGACGACATGCAGCGCGGCACCATGTAGGGGCCGACGCGCTTCGGTCCCTTCTCCTTGCAGATCGCCGCAGCCTCCACCTGGTTGCGCGTGGACGGGCCGCCCGATCCGACGATGATGCCGGTGCGTTCGTTGACGACATCGCCTTCGCCGAGGCCGGCGTCGGCGATCGCCTGCTCCATCGACAGATGCAGATAGGCCGCGCCGTCGCCCATGAAGCGCTTGAGCTTGCGATCGATCACTGCGTCGAGATCGATGTCGGGACGGCCGGCGACACGGCTGCGAAAGCCGAGTTCCGCGTATTCCGGCATGGCCGTGATCCCCGACCTGCCGGCACGCAGCGACTCGAGCACCTGCTGCTTGTCGAGTCCGATGCAGGAAACGATGCCCATTCCGGTAACGACGACGCGGCGGGTCTTGGCTGATGCGGTCATGCTTTCGGGCTTCCTTGGCCGGATGGCTGCGATCAGAGAGTCTTCGGGTTCTTGAAAAGGCCGACCTGCAGGTCGGTGGCTTCGTAGATGACGACGCCATCGGCGCTGACTTCGCCGTCGGCGACGCCGAGAACCAGGCGGCGGTTGATGATTCGCTTGATGTCGATCCGGTACTTGACGAGTTTCGTCTCCGGCAGGATCTGGCCGGTGAACTTCAATTGGCCCAGCCCGAGCGCGCGTCCGGATCCCGGCGCGCCGGTCCAGCCGAGATAGAAGCCGAGCATCTGCCACAGCGAATCGAGGCCGAGACAGCCCGGCATCACCGGGTCGCCCTCGAAATGGCAGTCGAAGAACCAGAGGTCAGGCCGGATGTCGAACTCCGCGCGCACTACCCCCTTGCCGTGCGCACCGCCGTCGGCCGAGATCTCGGTGATCCGGTCGAACATCAGCATCGGCGGCAGTGGCAGCTTCGCGTTGCCGGGGCCGAACAGCTTGCCGTGACCACAGGCAATCAGGTCGTCATAGTCGTAACTCGACTTCGGAGTGAAAGCGAACCGTTCGCCGGCAGTGGATTCCATCTGTGACGCCATGTTTTGGGTCCGACGTGCGAACCCGGTCGATCGATCGTCAAGGATAACGCGTGTCACCGTTTCAGCAGGTCGCGCAGCAGGTCCAGCGGCTTCGGCTGCTCGCGCGGCGTGTCTCCGTCGCCGCGCTCGGGCGTCAGGCCCAGCCGTTCGCCGAGCCGGC